>JAYWCO010000124.1:0-7748 GCA_043780475.1 Burkholderiales bacterium
CGCTCTTACCAACGAAATACCCAGCTTATCGAGCACGCGCGCCGAAGCAGAATTGATATTCGGCGCCATGGCCGGCTGTACGCAACCCTCCAGCACCAACATTTTTCGACTGTGAATAGCAGGCGGCCATACTCCGGCATTGCGTTTGGCGATTATTTTTTTGGCCAGCGATTTTGGCAATAGCGGCTTGACCATTCGCCCTATGGCCAGAGCCGCACTAAACAAAACCGTTTGCGGTAGCGCTTTTTTAAGCAGTGTTCGTTTTATCCGATCAATCGATGAGCGCTGAACCTTATGCTCAACCATCTCCCGGCCTATATCAATCAATCGACCGTACTGCACCCCTGATGGGCAAGTCGATTCGCAAGCGCGACAAGTGAGACAACGATCAAGATGCAGCTGTGTTTTTGCCGTCACCCCAGCACCTTCCAGCATTTCCTTCATCAGATAAATGCGGCCACGCGGGCTGTCAAGCTCATCACCCAACAGGTTGTAGGTTGGGCAGGTTGCCAGACAGAATCCACAATGCACACACTTGCGCAAAATGCGCTCGGCCTCCTGGCCTTCCGGGGTGTCTCTAATATCGGCAGCTAGATTGGTTTGCATGATTTATTTTCGGTTAGTTTTCAGCCGTGCCATCCTATTAAAAATTATCCATGCGGCCACGATTCAAAATGTTAGCAGGGTCGAAAGTGGCTTTTAAACTGCGGTGGATAGGTAGCAGCGTCGCTTGCAAGGGATGAAATACGCCAACCGCTTTATCGCCACCTTTGAACAACGTAACATGGCCGCCAACCGCCGCGATCTTTGCCCGCAACGCGCATACATCCGCAGCCCCTCTGATCCAACGCAGCGCACCACCCCACTCCATAAATTGCGGCAGCTCAAGCTGCAATGGCGGCGTGGTGGCCGGCACGGATAAACGCCAAAGTGGTTCATGGGCGTGTAGTTCATGCTCAAAAAATAGCCCGCGCTGGTCTCGACAATCGGCCCAGAAGCCGCGCCCAGCCTCGTTCTCCAGCCTTTCGCCACCCAGTTTTTCGTGTGCTGCTCGCACGCCCGAGATGGCGCCAGACAAGCGCACCATTAAACAATTTTCAAACCAGCTAGTAGCCGATAGCGGTAGCGGCTTGCCGGCCCATTCGTTCATGCGCTGAATGGCCATGGCTTCGTTCATCTCAAAGCGTAACGTGACTTCTGCGGCGGGTTTGGGCAACACTTTGAATGAAAGATCGAGCAACACCCCGAGCGTGCCCATAGCACCGGTCATGAGACGCGACACATCGTAGCCCGCAACGTTCTTGATGACCCGTCCGCCGAAGTTTAAATTTTCGCCCTTGCCATTCATGATGCGGGTGCCCAGCACAAAATCACGCACCGCCCCGGCATAGGCGCGGCGCGGGCCGGATAAGCCAGTTGCTACCGTGCCACCGATGGTGGCGAGTGATGTCGTCGTCTCGGCATAACGCGGCGGCTCGAAGGGCAACATTTGATTTTCAGCGTCCATCGCGGCTTCAATCTCCGCCAGCGAGGTGCCGGCGCGAACCGTCAGCACCAATTCCTTCGCCTCATACTCAATGATGCCGCTGTAGGCGCGCATATCAAGCAATGCACTATTAGTTGAGCTGTTGACGGCACCACCGTAAAACGCTTTGGTAAGGCCGCCGTGGATGACTAACGGCTGTCGGTTGGCAGTGTGCTCTTTGAGGCGATCACTTAAGTCACTGATGAATGCTTGCATGAATAGATTCTTGTTTAGTTGCAGCCAGACCACATTATTTTTTGTGCACCGATTTCAGAACTCATGTCAAAAACGCGGAATATCTGCATGCGCCAATTGTCCGTGATGCACGCGCATTCTTCCGTACTCGGCACAGCGCGCCAGTGAAGGAATAACCTTGCCGGGATTGAGCAACATATCGCTGTCAAAAGCCCGCTTTATCGCAAAGAAAGTTTCTCGCTCACCGGCTGAAAATTGGCTGCACATCTGATTAATTTTTTCGATACCAACACCATGTTCACCGGTAATCGTGCCACCGTATTCGATGCACAGCTCCAAAATATCTGCCGCAAACTCTTCGGTTTTTTCAAGCTCACCCGGAATATTGGCGTCATACAGAATCAGCGGATGTAAATTGCCATCACCCGCGTGAAAAACATTCGCGCAGCGCAGATTGTATTTAATCGAAAGCTCCTCAGTACGTTTCAATACCGCCGCCAACGCGCGGCGCGGGATCGAGCCGTCAATGCAGTAATAATCCGGTGAAATCCGCCCAACGGCAGGGAATGCCGCTTTGCGACCTGACCAGAATTTCAGCCGTTCACTTTCATTATTGGAAACCCGAATGCCAGTGGCGCCTGAAGCCCGCATGACCGCTTCCATGTTGGCGATTTCCTCAGCCACTTCTTCTGGCGTACCGTCAGATTCACATAGCAAAATCGCTTCGGCGTTTAAATCATAATCAGCGTGCACAAACCCTTCCACCGCTTCGGTTGCAAGCTTGTCCATCATTTCCAGACCAGCCGGAATAATGCCTGAACCAATCACATTCGCAACCGCATTACCCGCCTTCTCGACATCATCAAAACTGGCCATCACCACGCGCGCCAATTGCGGCCTCGGAGTCAGCTTTACGGTTACTTCAGTGGTCACGCCCAGCATACCTTCCGAGCCCGTCATCAATGCCAGCAGGTCATAGCCCGGCGCATCCAGCGCATCAGAGCCAACCGTGACCTGCTCGCCCTGGATTGTCACCACTTCAATTTTGAGAATATTGTGAACCGTCAGGCCGTATTTCAGGCAATGCACCCCACCTGAATTTTCAGCGACATTGCCACCAATAGAGCAGGCAATTTGTGATGAGGGATCAGGCGCGTAGTAAAGATTATGCGGCGCAACATCCTCCGAGATTTTGAGGTTGCGCACCCCCGGCTGCACCACCGCCGTGCGCGCCAAAGGATCGATTTTAACGATGCGATTAAATTTTGCCAGTGACATCAAAATACCATCGCCCAGCGGCGTAGCGCCGCCAGAAAGGCCGGTGCCTGAACCACGCGCCACGACCTTGGTGCCGGTCTCATGCGCAATGCGCATGATCTGTACAACTTCATCAATCGTCTTAGGCAAAACCGCGAGCATCGGCAACTGACGATAAGCAGACAGGCCATCACATTCATAGGGCCGCAAGGCTTCGTCCGAAGTCAGTACCGCATCAGCCGGTAAAATCGCTCTTAATTTGGTGATAAGCAAGCTTCGTAAAGCGGGTGGAATGCTATTCATTAATGCAGCCATGGTTGTCACCGTTTTATTTGTTTCCTTATCGCATGATAGGCTAACTTGGTTGAGCATGAGGCCGTTTTGGCGTCGCACCTGGCGCTCAAAGTTGAAAATTAACTCATACTTTTATTGATCTAGTGCATCATCAATGCGCTTGTTGCGTGGGGGCATCGGGTTGATGTTAATCGTAAGGCCGCGACTGCTTAATCCACGAACCCTTAATTTATGACGGCGAGAACACACATGAGCGGCAATGCAGTTTATTTACTTTGGGCACTATCTGCTATTTTGGTGTTGGTCGGGCTAGTCGGCACTATCCTGCCGGCATTGCCAGGCGTACCATTCGTGTTCGGCGGTTTACTGATTGCGGCGTGGATTGAAAATTTCCAACGCATCGGCTGGCCGACTTTAACCGTTCTGGCGATATTGACGGCACTGGCGATTGCCGCCGATTTGTTGGCCACGGTGCTCGGCGCCAAACGTGCCGGCGCTTCCAAATTAGCCCTGCTGGGGGCCGCTATCGGCAGCATCGTGGGGCTTTTTTTCGGTTTGGTCGGGATATTTATTTTCCCGTTTGTCGGCGCCGTCATTGGTGAATTTATCGCGCGCGGCCAGATGGGTCAGGCGGGCAAAGTCGGGTTCGCCACATGGCTGGGATTACTGCTCGGCGTTCTGGCTAAATTAGCGCTGGCACTCACCATGATCGGGGTCTTTGTCATCGCCTATTTTATTTAGCGGCTCATTTTTTTTATTGACGCCACTTGTTTACGCCATCACCTTTAGCAGGTTAGCAATAGCCAACCCGATGACGCATCCGAAGCTGCCCAGCGTGCCCAATGCACGACCCATGGATACGCCAGAACTCGCATAAAGCCCGCCCGCATGCGCGAGACGTGCCGCCAGAAATACTGCACCAAAAATATGTAGCGAGATCGCGGACGCATGGTTTAGCTCATATATCGCCAGCAGGATAACAAACATCGGTATAAATTCAGCGGCATTGCCATGCGCGCGAACCGCCTGCCGCAGTGAATCGTGGCCGCCATCACCCAAGCCGACGCGCAAGCCGCGCCGCAGCTTCAGCACCGGAATGGCGAGTACGATTAAAAACAGCGCCAGAAATGAGCCGTATATCGAGGTAATGATGAGCGGCATAATGATTCCTTAAGTGCGTGCTGTGCATACTTATCATGCGTTTGTGATGGGTTATGTAGCGCTCAAATCACCGAACAGGGAAACATTAAACCCGCTCACGTCACCGCCAACTGTTGATTCGCAGTCTCGAGACGCTCAACCAGCGTCTCCAAAAATTTCCGGTCAAATAACTGACGGCAATTGTACGAAGCGCTGCTCAAATCTTCCGCACGTACTTTCATCACCACGCAATCGCTTGCAGTCGAAATAGTGGCCGAGCGCGGGCCATCACGTTTCGCCAGATAAGACATTTCGCCAAAACAATCCCCCGAGCCCAACACATTCAACAATCGCTTACCGCGCATTACTTTCACGCTGCCGCTGGCGAGAATAAAAAACGAATCGCCTACATCACCTTCCTTGATCAGTACCGTACCCGCCACAAATGAACGCCATTTGCTGATTTTAAGTACTTCCCACAATTCGTTTTCGGGGAAGCCGCGAAAGAACGCGAGTGTTTTTAAAAAACTGAACTGCTCGGTGTCAGAAACCTCGCCTTTGGTTTGCTGCGGGGTCTGCTCGCCCTGCCACAATCCGGCCAGGTCTTTGCCAAATGCTTCCCAGGAGGGATAGCGATGCGCCACATTTTTCGCCATCGCCTGCTTGACGATATCTTCAATCGCGGCAGTAATACCCTCGCGATAGCATGAGGCTGGCTGTGGCTCATGATTCACAATTTGATACGCCAGGCTCGCGGCACTGGACGCCTCAAATGGCGGACGACCTGCCAGCAACATATACATCACCATGCCCAATGCATAAATATCAGATTGCACGGTGGCTTTAGCGCCGGTAATAATTTCGGGTGCCATATACAGCGGCGATCCTACAGCCGCTACCTGCGTGCGGTCTGACACCTTGCTCAAGGCGGCGCCAAAGTCAGCTACTTTAATATCACTGCCATGCTTATGCAAAATATTGCCGGGCTTGATGTCGCGGTGGATCAAGCCTTCCATGTACGCAAATGCCAGTGCGCGAACACATTTAAAAATAATTTCGGCCACTACCTGGTTTTCGAGGCGATGGTCGGGTTTACAATATTTTTCGAGCGTGCCGCCTTCGACATATTCCATGACGATGTAGCTCACCTCATCTTCCACTACGGCATCGAAAATAGTGACGATATGGGGATGGATAATCTTGCCTGCGAGCGAAGCTTCATTCAGAAACATGCTTTTATAAAGCGCGCCGTCTTCTTTATCTTTCAGCATTTCCGGGAACATCAGCTTGATAGCAACATTGCGGCTATTAAAACTGTCTTCGGCCAAATAAACAGCGCTCGTCGCGCCGCGTCCGAGCTCGCGGATAACGCGATACTTGCCAATCATTTCTGGTTGTTGGGGCGCTTGAGTCATCGTGTTTACAGTTTATTGTTTATAGGTTGAGTGCGGCTGGCGAGGCTTGATAGCATTTAACGACGTTTAATAGCGCGTCCGATAATGCCTGCAAACCTCTACCTTACACACATCTACCGCCATCAACTTCCAAGCCTCGGCCGCTAATGAATTTTGCCTCATCCTGAGCTAAATACAATGCCGCATTTAGGTCGTCATCGCCAAGAGGGAATTTTCAAGGCAATTATCCGTGGCCGGGACGGTAGGCGCAACCTGCGCTGCTTATTTTGACAGGGGGAAGTAGACAAACAAACAGGCCAATTATGGCACTGACGGCAGCAGGCGATCCCGCGCGGAAAAACCGGCCAGGCCATGCTGCGGCCGAGCTTCAGCGTTGATTTGATCCGGTATCGCGAGCAGGGCTGCCGGATGAGCGTCGTCTCAAAACAAGCCGATAATTTTGCCGCTATCGTCAACATCAATAGCCGCAGCGCTGGGCACTTTCGGCAAGCCGGGCATGGTCATGATGTCCCCACAGACCATCACAACAAACTCCGCACCCGCCGCCAGACGCACCTCACGCACGGTCACAATATGCCCGGATGGCGCGCCGCGCAATTGCGGATCGGTTGAGAATGAATACTGGGTTTTCGCCACGCACACCGGATAGTGCCCGTAGCCTTCCTCTTGAAGTCGCTTAATTTGCCCACGCACTTTGGAATCTGCCGCGATCCCAGACGCGCCGTAAATTTTAGTCGCAATGGTTTTCATCTTTTCCCACAGCGGCATCGCATCTTCATATACAAATTTGAAGTGGTTCGGCTGCTCACAAAGATCGACCACAATTTTTGCCACTTCCGTCGCGCCCTTGCCGCCCTCCGCCCAGTGTCTGGCCACCACCACTTTGCAACCGAGCTTGCCGAGGCGATCCATCAAACATTGCACCTCGGCCGCCGTATCGTGGGTGCGGTGATTGACGCTCACCACGCAGGGCAGGCCGTAATTTTCCATGACGTTATGTACATGGCGTTCAAGGTTGACAATACCGGCTTCCAGCGCGGCGATGTTTTCGACTGAAGCCTCTTTTACCTCCACGCCGCCATGAAATTTCAGCGCGCGGATGGTGGCTACAATCACCACCGCATCGGGACGCAGACCTGATTTGCGGCATTTAATATCGATGAATTTTTCAGCGCCCAAGTCGGCCCCAAAGCCGGCTTCCGTCACCACATAGTCACCCAGCTTTAGCGCGGTTTGCGTCGCCGTCACCGAATTACATCCGTGGGCAATATTGGCAAACGGGCCGCCGTGAATAAACGCAGGGTTGTTTTCCAGCGTCTGCACCAGATTCGGCATCATCGCGTCTTTAAGCAGCGCCGTCATGGCGCCTTGCGCCTGTAAATCTTTGGCGAGGATCGGTTTCAGATCGCGGGTGTAGCCCACCACAATTTTGCTGATGCGCTCTTTCAAGTCTTTGATCGATGTTGCCAGACAAAAAATGGCCATGATTTCGGAGGCCACCACGATATCAAAGCCATCCTGCCGCGGATAACCGTTGGCCGGCCCACCCAATGCTACCGTGACATCACGCAGCGCGCGGTCATTCATATCCACTACCCGTTTCCAGGCAACGCGGCGCACATCAAACCCTAGTTCATTGCCATGATGAATGTGATTATCGATCAAGGCCGCGAGCAAATTATTGGCCAACGCAATCGCTGAGAAGTCGCCCGTAAAATGCAGATTGATATCTTCCATCGGCACCACCTGCGCATAACCGCCACCCGCTGCACCGCCTTTCATGCCAAATACCGGGCCCAGTGAAGGCTCACGCAGGCAGATAATCGCCTTTTTGCCAATATGGTTAAGTGCATCACCCAAGCCAACCGTGGTGGTGGTTTTACCTTCACCGGCAGGCGTGGGAGATATTGCTGTAACCAAAA
>JAYWCO010000125.1:0-4084 GCA_043780475.1 Burkholderiales bacterium
ATGTCAGCCAAGCCGGCGATTCTGCTGAGCGAGCGACGATCTGCCAGATCGCCGACAATGGGGGTGGCGCCCAGCTTGCGTGAAACGACCGCGCGCCCAGCCTGGCGCACCAGCGTATAGGCCTGAAGGTGCCGGGTGCGTAGTTGGGGCAGCAACAGTTTGAGCAGGCGTTCGCCCACATCACCGAATCCGACCATTAAAATTTTTTGCGTAGCATGCATGATGACGGTGAGTATAAATGAGCAGTATCAGCAATAATCAACACAATCAACCCAGACCAGAAAGTGGCAAGTCGACATGAGTACGACCGAATTTCAGATCACACTTAAACCATCCGGCAATACCTTCAAAGCAAATTCTAATGAGACGATCCTGGAGGCCGCGCTGCGCCAGGGTATTGGCCTGCCTTACGGTTGCCGCAATGGCGCCTGCGGCTCTTGCAAAGGCACGGTTGCGGAGGGCGAATTGGACTACGGCGTTTATCAGGAACGCACCTTGCGGCCAGAAGAAAAAGCAGCGGGCAAAGCGCTATTTTGTGTCGGCAAAGCGTGTTCAGACCTCACGCTCGAGATCAAGGAAATCGGCGGCACGGGCGATATTCAGATTCGCACACTTCCTTGCCGTGTTGAAAAAGTCGAAAAAGTAGCGCCCGATGTGGCCGTACTTTCCCTCAAGCTGCCGGCGCAGGAACGCATGCAATTTTTGGCAGGGCAATACATTGATATTTTACTGAAGGACGGCAAACGCCGCAGCTACTCGATGGCCAATGCACCGCATGATGATGCCTATGTGCAACTGCATGTTCGAGCGGTACCGGCGGGATTTTTTTCCAACTATGTATTCAATGAAATGCGTGACCGCGCCATTTTACGTTTTGAAGGTCCGCACGGCTCATTTTTTCTGCGTGAAGACTCCGATAAACCGATCATTTTTATGGCTGGCGGCACCGGTTTTGCGCCGATCAAGGCAGTGATCGAGCATGCATTTTTTTCGCATATTGATCGCGAGATGGTGCTTTACTGGGGCTGCCGGTCATTGCAGGATTTATACATGGGCCAGCTCGCTGCACAGTGGGCCAGGGAGCATCCACATTTCACCTTTATTCCTGTGTTATCCGACCCGAAGACGGAGGATAATTGGCACGGTCGTACTGGCCTGGTTCACCAAGCTATTGTGGATGATTTTGAAAGCCTGGCGGGTTATCAACTCTACGCTTGCGGCGCACCGATCATGATTGAGTCCGGACAAAAAGCATTTGCTGAGCGTGGTTTGCCGGAAGATGAATTTTTTGCAGACTCGTTTACTTATGCGGCGACTGCTGCACCGCCTATTACTACAATTTCACAACTGAGCCCCGAAGCTGAACTAACCCAAGGAGCAACACCATGATCAAAGTTGGCGATACCCTGCCGGATGGCGTGTTAAGTGAATTCATTGATGTCGAGACCAAAGGCTGCTCGCTCGGCCCGAACAAATTCAATGTCAGCGATTTAGTCAAAGGCAAAAAAATTGCCTGCTTCGGTCTGCCCGGCGCGTTT
The DNA here is from genome assembly GCA_043780475.1 of Burkholderiales bacterium. Classification (GTDB taxonomy): domain Bacteria; phylum Pseudomonadota; class Gammaproteobacteria; order Burkholderiales; family Usitatibacteraceae; genus UKL13-2. Next base: position 1,539 of record JAYWCO010000125.1, read on the forward strand.
ACACCTACCTGCTCCGCCAAGCATGTGCCCGGCTATCGCGATCACGTTGCGGATTTCAAAGCTAAAGGTGTCGATGAAATTTGGTGCGTATCTGTAAACGATGCATTTGTGATGGGTGCGTGGGCGAAAGATCAAAAAACCGAAGGCAAAATACGCATGTTCGGTGACGGCTCGGCCGTATGGGCAAAGGCGCTGGGGCTTGATGCTGATTTCTCGGCATTCGGCATGGGTATCCGTATGCAGCGCTTCTCGATGGTGATTGATTACGGTGTGGTGACTCATTTGAACATCGAAGCGCCCGGCAAGTTTGAGGTGTCGAACGCTGAAACCATGCTGGCACAGGTCTAAATCGAGTTATTTTTTCGGTCAGAGCGCATGTCCATTCCCAAAATTTTTATCGATGGCGAACATGGCACCACGGGCCTGCTCATCCGCGAATTATTGCGGGAGAGAAGCGATGTTGAGGTCGTCAGCATCGCGCCGGAACTGCGCAAAGATTTAAGTGAACGTAAACGCCTGCTCAACGCGGTTAAGCTGGCCATACTGTGTTTGCCTGACGACGCGGCCAAAGAATCGGTCGCGATGATCAACAACCCCGAAGTGCGCGTGATTGATGCCAGCACCGCACATCGCATCGCGCCGGGCTGGACATTCGGTTTTCCGGAACTGACTAAACAGCAGCCCGATTTGATTCGCGCCGCAAAGCGTGTCGCCAACCCGGGCTGCTGGTCAACCTGCTTTATTGCGTTAGTGCGTCCGCTCGTGGATGCGGGCCTGGTGCCAGCAGATTTTCCGTTTACCACTTGGGGCGTTTCCGGCTACAGCGGCGGTGGACGGCAAATGGTGGAGGCATTTGAAAACGCCGATGGCGCAAATACGACCACCCGATTCATGGCCTACGGTTTAAAGCTCGCGCATAAACACCTGCCTGAAATGCAGTACTACTCGGGTATCAAACATCCACCGGTATTTACGCCATCCGTCGGCGCGTTTCGCCAGGGCATGCTGGTAGAAGTCCCGCTGGCCTTATGGTCATTGCCGAGCACTGTATCCGGGGCGCAATTACACGACGCCTTGAGCGCGCATTACGCTGGTTGTGAATATATCACCGTCAAGCCTTACACGACTGAGCCGCCCGCTGAGCTGAGCCCGGAAGCATTGAACAATACGAATCAGCTTGAGCTGTGCGTATTCGACAATCCCCAAAACCGGCAAGCGGTGCTGATGGCGCGGCATGATAATTTGGGCAAAGGTGCTGGTCGAGCCGCGCTGCAAAATATGAGTTTGATGCTGGGTTTAGGTTGAGTTGAATTTAAACTCAACCTATCCCGATCAACCCGCAATGATCATTTTGAAACCCTAGCACTGGCGAGGTTTTCAGAGCAATTTTGGCTCAAACTCCGCATCTGGATTGCCGTTTGATGCGGTCGATGCTGCGGTTGCCGAAAGGTCGGTGTAAACATTAACGTTAAATTTTTCCATCCATTTAGACGGTGCAACCAGGGCAGTGAATCCGGATTTTTTGTAGAGGCCGTGCGCATCGCTGGTCAGCAGCATCCAGCGCCGCAGCGCTTGCAAATCTGGATGGTTGACGACGCATGTCATTAGCCATGACGACAGTCCCAGCCCGCGATGTGCTGCCAGCACGAACACATCGCCCAGGTAAGCAATGGTTGCATAGTCGGTAATAACGCGGGCAAAACCGATTTGCGTTTCATGTTTAAACAGCGCGAAGCACAGCGAATGCTCAATCGCACGCGCCACGGTGGGGCGTGGAATATTTCTGGCCCAGGTGGATTCATTTGATAAAAACTGATGCACCAGATCAAGCGAAATTTTTTTAGGGTTCGTCGTGACGAGATATTCGTCACGCGTCCATTCCAAGGGTAAAGACTGCCTCATCGGCTCACCCTGAAGCACGATGCGGATCGTTACTTGGCCAATTCCGCGCTACGGCGGATATGGCGAATCGCATCATCGCGTTTGCCGATTTTCTCCATCAGGCCGGCTAATGTCATATGCGCATCAAGGGTGGGCTCCAGCGCGACGCTGGCTTCCAGATAACTTTGCGCTTTGCCCCACAATGCCTGGCGCATGCACAGTTTGCCCAAGGTGGCGAGCAGCAACGGATCGCGGGCATGCAGCTTGAGCCATTTTTCAGCGCGCTCAATTTGCGCCAGCGTGGAATCGCCTTTGCAATCGGCGTAGGCCGCTACAAGCGTGCTGTCCCAGCCATCCGGGCCGCGTGCATCCACCGTCTCGTCAATGATTTGCTTGGCTTCTTCACCGCAGCCCAGTGCAATCAGGCGTTGGGCCACGGTTACCGTGATCGCGACATCGTAGCGGGATTCACGCTTGAGCGATTTCCAAGCGCTCATCAATATATCCAGATTGGCGGGCTTGGATTTGATTAAATTTAATTCTGCGTTTAAGCGAATTTGCTGTGCCGCATGGGCAGGCATCAAACCTGACCGCATCAGCGGCCCCAGACTGGCGAGTACATCGTCCCATGCTTTTTCGGCCACCTCCGCTTCCACTTTCATTTT
>JAYWCO010000126.1:0-10763 GCA_043780475.1 Burkholderiales bacterium
GCGGTGAACGTTCAAAAGAAGAGATCATCATTGGAGTTGGCCGATTTGGTGGAAGGGTGATAGCGCTATTTTTAAAATAGCGCAAATTTCAAAATTGAGGAAATCACCGTCCCTGGAAAAGCGCAACAGCTTCATCGCTTCGCGCCTGTCCAGGGTCTAAGTTCGTTGTTACATCACCGCTATCAACTTGAGCTCCAAGCATGCACCCCGGCTATGAAATTTAAAGAACCCGGCCTCACTGTGGAAGGGGGACAGGAGCGGTCGACTCAACGCTAATTTGGGCATCTATCGCCGCTAATATTTGGTGAGCAGCTTTCACCCTTGCTGCAATAGGATAGTTTTTGTTCGCCAATATCACGATGCCAAGGCGCTTCGCTGGAACAAAGGCAACGTAGGCACCGAAACCGTTCGTGGAGCCTGTCTTGTTGAAGAGTGCATTATCCTGCGAGAGTAGCGGCGGTGTGAGTCTGGCCACTTCATTGCTCTCGGCGCTTATTTGCGAAGAGTTGCCAGCCAGCAAGTCGTTTAACGCTATTGGATAGGGATAGATCTCCCATCCCAGCCCCTGTGTCATATTTCCGACTTTGAAATATCCCGTATGCGTTGCTGTGATCGCGCGCTGCATTGACTCTTCGAGACCAAGCCCCTTCATATTTGCTTCAACAAACTGAAGCATGTCCGCCGCGTTTGATTTTATGCCGTAAGCCTCCGAATCCAGCACGCCCGGATTCACTCTGACCGGCTTGTCAGCTTTTGTGTAGCCTTGCGCATATTGTTTCATCTGATCTTTTGGTACTTTTATATAAGTACGCGTCAAGCCAAGCTTAACTAAAATTCCTTTTTCCATCAGGTCATCAAAAGACATTCCCATACTCCGGGCTGCCAGAAAACCAAACAACCCAATGCTGGGATTTGAGTAACGCCTATGTGTGCCCGCAGCAAAGGACGGCTTCCAGTTCTTAAAATAGCCAATCATCTTTTCTTCATCATCCACCTCATCCGAAAATTGCAGCGGAAGGCCCCCAGCCGTATACGTGCCGAGATCAAGCAGGCTGATATCGTCGAGACAGCTGCCGCGTAACGGCGGAAAGTATTTGCTTGCGCTGTTGGAAAGGGAAATGGCACCGCTTACCTGTGCATAGGCAGCCAGTGTCGCGGTGAAGGTTTTGCTGACTGAGCCAATTTCGAATAAGGTGTCTTTCGTGACCGGCTGCAGGGTCTCCTTGGCGCTCACGCCATAATTAAAGTGGTACCGCTTTCCATTGAGCGTTACGGCTACTGCCAATCCTGGAATATTGTGTTCCTGGATGACAGGCTGAAGTGCTGTCTCAACCACGGCCGCCATCACGCGTTGTGTATCGTTCTCAGCAGCGCCGCAGGCTGCACTAAAGAAGAAAACACAAATGGGAATAAACCAGAGTTTTACGGCAGTCATGATGTGCATCGTCAAATTTTTTCCATTAAATACGCTGTGTCGCCGCATTGCGGATTTGATGGTCAACGCAGTTTGAGTGAAAGATTCTCCGCCAAATGCGCCGCCACCATCGCGTACAGGATAGGCGAGGGGTGAAAGCCGTCTTCGGCCATCAGCTTCGGATGCGTAAACCCATCCATCGGTACGTGAGAAACAAAGGCGGCGCGACGTGCGTGCGCCGCCCAACGCGCTTGCAGATCATTGCTGCGTCGTGCCTGGGCGCCACCGTACCACGCCAGCGGTTGCGGCAGTAGCGGAAAACGTTCCACCGCGGGCAAGCCCGGAAACAAAATATGCCGCACACCGGTGCGCGCCCGCAGCATGCGAACAATTCGGTTGCGCGCGCGTAACGCATGACCGACCGCTACGTTGTTGGTAATGTCGTTAACTCCCACAATGACCACCGCCACATCGACAACAGGTAATGTTTGGCTGCGTAAAAGATCGAGTAAACCGATTGAGGTTAAGCCTGTCTGCGCGATCAGATGCCAATGCACATCGCGCTGAATGCGCTGCGCCAAGGCGGCGGCAAGTTGCGATGCCAACGCATCATCTTGCGTTTCGGCCCCGACTCCGGCGGCTGAGGAATCGCCTACGATGAGCAGTGAGAGTGGGCGCGAATCAGCCACCGCATCTACACACGCAGCGACACCGTGCCGTGGCCCGGTTGGTTCAGGCAGCTCAAGTGCTACCCGACGCAGGCGCTTGGCTTGTGCGATGAGTACCGGGGCCAACACGGGCTTAATGAGGCGGACGACCATAATGAACAAACCAGTGGAGATTAAAATTGCAGAATTGCATACGATACATTAACAAAGTTCGCGCTATTCTATGCAAGGTTTGACTGCTTTGATGCAGTGGGAATGAAAATTAAACCGAAAAATATAAAATCAAACTCCCTATTTGGCGAGATTTTTAAGGCAAAAGTGCCCGTAAACGCCCGTAAACGCCCGTAAATGCTGGAGCTATGAAAATTTTGTTGTGATTTGTGCCTGTTTACTCCAGTATCTCGTGATCTCCTTTGAGGAAAAAAATAATGTTTAGCCATATCGTGATCGGTGCCGACGACCTGCACGCTTCAAAAACTTTTTACGATGCCGTCCTCGGCGCGCTCGGCATCCCACCCGGCACGGTTGACGACAAGGGCCGCGTTTTTTACAGGACCAAAACCGGCGTTTTCGCTATCACCAAACCCATCAACGGTGAGCCTGCCTGCGCTGCCAATGGCGGCACGATCGGTTTTGCAGCCGACAGCCCTGAGCTGGCTGATGCATGGCATGCCGCAGGTGTGGCCAATGGTGGGTCAACATGCGAAGAACCCCCCGGTATTCGCGAAGGCAAAATGGGAAAACTTTATCTCGCTTATTTGCGTGATCCTGCGGGTAATAAAATTTGTGCGGTTAAGCGGATGGGTTAATCATAGATGGCGTATGTATTCCCCAGCTACTGTCAGCTAGTAATGTGAGAAAGATTAGCAACGCTTGAGGCATGATGCTATGCATATCATTCCCGAGTAGGGGCATGAGGCAGCACTCGCCGTACGCGTGGGTAATAGCCCCATCGATTGGCTCATCCCTGCCGTCGAAACCGCTGCTTAAGACAAATCAGAAATAGCGCTAGCTGTCCCAATATGAGCGGTGGTACTAGGCTCTTAAAAAAATCCCCGCCCACCCAAAAGGATTCACAGATTCCTCCTTCTGCAGCGTTGCGATACTGAATGTGTAAGTGACCGCACGACTGTAATCTACTAGCAATGCAGACAAATTTGTCAAACAGGTCTTCGTTGAATCACACAAAACGTTTCCGAAAACTATCGAGGCCTCACCTTTTTCCGAAACTCCCAATGGACTTTTTACAACCAATCCAGAGCCAAGAAACAGCAACGGGAAAATGATTAGGAGCGAAATGAAAAGCGAGATGCAGGCACGCTTATATGACGTTCCATAGCCTGACAGAATTCGATACCACCATAAAATGTCACCCATGGCGTGTAGCTGGCCAAAGGCCCAATTTTTTTCTTGCCAAGTCTTTTGGAATTCTCTTTCAGTCAACCGCATTTCACTGAAATAGAGCGACTCAGCAGTCCTGTAGTCTCTCGTATCGTCAAAGTAGACAATAAGTTGTCGATATGAGGCCAGAACCGCCTCTACTCCAGCATCCGTTCCGGCAATTTTCGGCACAGACGCGTCAGGACACCCGTGAGTAATGCGGTGGTCAAACGGCAAGTGCGTGACTGAGGTGTCATCAGCCAAATAGTAGTGGGTGCCGGCACGCTTGAATCGAACCATGGAAAAAGTGAAACGATCCAAAATGGTCCCACAGCTCAAGAGCTCGTCTAGAGGCTGGTTTCTGAACGTAAATTTGCACTCGATGCAACTTCCATATTACGCAAATCAAAGACACGCGCCTCATTGCTTTCAAACGACAGTTCGCAACTCGACGGGATGCGCAGCCCCCTTAGATCAACATCGACTGCTGACCGCTGAATGTTGATACGTGAAGCTGGTAGCAGCTTTAGTCCGCCCAATACCAGCGTGCAACCTTTGTAGGAGTGCACATCATTTACTTCAAAAGTGCCTTGTAATGTCGACCCATCGAAGAATTGTCTTTTGTAATCTGTCGAACCATTAAAATTTTCACTCTCATATTCTGATTGGGCATTGGTATCTTGACCTAGTTTGTAAGGCGCAAGTTTTACATCCTGCAGTACGCAGCGCTGCAAACTTAATTTTCCGACTTCACCATGAATGAAAAGACATTTATTAAACGTGCAGCCCAAGGCATCAAGCCGGGTAAGTTTTGAAAGAGATTCTGCGGCCCCCGCGAACGTGCTGTCGCGGCAAATGAGAGTCCATGGCGATTGTTCGTGAATCCGAATATCGCTTTCAAACTTTGTGTGCACGATTTTAAGCTCCCTCAGTTTTCCGAGGCCCTTTATGTCGACGATTTCCTTTATCGAATGCCCTATCAAATGAAGCTTGAATTCTAAAACTTCGGGTATCCCACAAATAGCCTCGGCGATCTACTCAAGATCATTTCCCGTTACCGGCATCCGTAAGTCGACCAGGACATGCGCTGCACAGCTGATTGCACTACAGCCTTAATTTGTTCAATAGTTGATGCGGTTAAATTGTTATCGACCAAATTATTAACATATGAGTTCTGCAATAGGACTTCACACAGATTCGCATTAAGTCCGTGTGGCAGAGTTAACAAAATGTTTGGTTGTAATAGTCGAATCGAATTTTCCATATTTGATAATTAAACAAATCTAAGCCATTAACTGTTCAATCCGATCCAAGTCCGCCTTCATCAGCTTGCACGATTTCTAAAGTTCGTAGCCAGTCTGCAGTCCCAACCAGAATCCTTCGCTGGTGCCAAAAGCCACCGCAAGGCGCAGCGCCCTATCAGCCGTAACACCACCTTTGCCAAGCGCGATTTCATTGATGCGTCGCAGCGGCACGCCGGTGGCGCGTGCCAATGTGTTCTGGCTCACGCTCGTGGGTAAAAGTAATTCTTTAAGCAGAATTTCGCTGGGGTCAATATGGACAGTTTTTCAATATGGCCTTAGAACGCCTTCGGCAATCCCGCCTGTTTCAACACTGAATTTACCGTATGCCGCGACTTGATTTTTGAGTCAACAACAAAATTGAGTTGCGTGATTGGGCTGCGCCAAATTTCGTGATCGCCTTTGGCAATGCGCACAAATGTGCAACCCGCGGCGAGAAGCAAACGCTTTAGTTCGGGGGTAAAGCTCTCCACTTGGCGGCAAGCTCGAAGCGACGTGTCAGCAATTCGAATGCAATAGGTTGGCCGGGAGGTTGATCGTTCGCAGCGAGCAATTCCGGGATTAACGTTTTCAGTTTTTGCACAAGCGCTTCCGTGGTTTCAGCTTCTGTTGCCAATCCCGGCACTTCGTCACTGGTTGCGACCCAAACGCTTGCTTCAGCGTCCCACTCGGCATGTACATAAAATGGTTTGTTCATGTGCTGCTCCTGTATTCATCGCTTCGATAAGCGCTTTGAGTTTACAGACGAACTTGGGTTCCTGCCTGCGCAGGGGTGGCGACTCGCTTCAACCATCAATCCGTCACCGCCCTCGAACTAGCCGTCCCCACCAGCTTAAAATACTTCTCCAATGCCCCACGCGTATATCTCGGTACAGGCGCTTTCCACAACGCCCGCCGCTTCGCAATCTCAGCTGAGTCAATATTAAACCGAATCGGGCAACTGTTTTACATTGAGATTCACGGTCAGGCACTTGTGCACAAGTCTGCTCAAGCCGCAATCCGCTCAATACCCTTCAACTGCCCCTTGATCGCCTCACGCGCCTCTTCGAGATCGTAATCAGCCTGCAGTCCTAACCAAAATCCTTCACTGGTACCAAACGCGGCCGCGAGACGCAGCGCGGTATCGGCGGTGACGCCACGCTTGCCCAGCACGATTTCATTGATGCGCCGCGGTGGCACGCCGGTGGCGCGCGCTAATGCGTTTTGGCTCACGTTCATTGGTAGAAGAAATTCTTCAAGCAGAATCTCGCCAGGATGAATATTGGATAAGGGTTTCATTTTCATTTGCATCAATCCTCAGTGGTAATCAACGATGCCAACATCGGCTACACCAGCTTCGCTCAAGCGAAAACATATTCGCCACTGGTCGTTGATGCGGATACTGTGCTGACCTTTCATGTTGCCTTTTAGTGCTTCCAGTCGATTTGCAGGCGGAATACGTAAATCATCAAGCCGTCTCGCGTTGTTAATCATGCGAAGCTTGCGCCGAGTGATCAATTGAATCTCAGTCGGCAGGCGGCGCGAAACTGCACCCGCCCAGATTCGTTCCGTCTCTTTATCCGCGAAATTTAAGATCATGTTTGATCGTAACGCTTAACGTTATATAACGTCAAGCGTTATGGGATCAATCCGTCACCGCCCCCTTAGAAGCCGTCCCCACCAACTTAAAATACTTCCCCAACACCCCGCGCGTATATCTCGGCGCGGGCGCCTTCCACGCCGCCCGCCGCTTCGCAATCTCCTCATCATCAACGTTCAGCTCAATCAGCAACTGCTTCGCATCAATGGTTACAGAGTCCCCTTCATGCACCAGCGCAATCGTGCCGCCCACATACGCTTCGGGTGCAACGTGGCCGACCACCATGCCCCAGGTGCCGCCGGAGAAGCGGCCATCGGTAATGAGCCCTACCGTTTCGCCCATGCCTTTGCCGATTAGCGCTGACGTGGGTGCTAGCATTTCACGCATGCCGGGGCCGCCCTTAGGACCTTCGTAGCGCAGCACCACTACGTCGCCGTGGGTGATTTTGTCGTGCATGATGGCATCCATCAATTCGGGCTCGGAATCGAATACTCTGGCTGGGCCGGTGATGACGGGATTTTTGAGGCCGGTGATTTTGGCCACACAGCCTTCGGTAGCGAGATTGCCTTTGAGAATGGCCAAGTGGCCTTCTTTGTACATGGGGTTGTTATAGGGGCGGATCACATCCTGATCGGCTCTTGGGGAGTCGGGAATATCCTTTAATGTTTCCGCAATCGTCTTGCCGGTGATGGTCATGCAATCGCCGTGCAAAAGTCCCGCGTGTAACAACATCTTCATCACTTGCGGAACGCCGCCTGCCTTATGCAAATCGACGGCGACATATTTGCCGGATGGCTTCAGATCACAGAACACGCCCACCTTGCGGCGCATGCGCTCGAAATCATCGATGGTCCACTCCACATCGGCAGCATGGGCAATCGCCAGGAAATGCAGCACCGCATTGGTGGAGCCACCGACAGCCATGATGACCGCAACCGCGTTCTCCAGTGATTTGCGGGTCACGATATCGCGGGGGCGAATATTGTTTTTAATCGCGTTCAGTAATACGCGTGCACTCTCCTCGGTGCTCTCAATTTTTTCATAATCTTCCGCCGCCATGGTGGATGAAAACGGCAGCGACATGCCGAGCGCCTCGAACGCGGACGACATCGTGTTCGCGGTGTACATGCCGCCGCATGCGCCCACGCCGGGGATCGCGCAGCGCTCGATGCAGCCAAAATCTTCCTCACTCATTTTGCCCGAATTGAATGCGCCAACCGCTTCAAACACGCTCACCACTTGTAAATCTTGCCCCTTGTAATGACCGGGCTTGATCGTGCCGCCGTAAACAAAAATCGCGGGAATATTCATGCGGCAAATACCGATCATCGCGCCTGGCATATTTTTATCGCAGCCGCCGATAGTCATCACACCATCCATGAATTGCGATTGGCAGACAGTCTCTATCGAATCTGCAATCACCTCGCGCGACACCAGCGAATATTTCATGCCTTCGGTGCCCATCGAAATGCCGTCTGTGACGGTGATAGTGCCGAACATTTGCGGCATGCCACCCGCCGCGCGAATCGCAATATCCGCCGCATCGGCCAAGGGGCGAATACCGGCGTTGCACGGGTTGAGGGTGGAATGCCCACTCGCCAAACCAACGAAAGGTTTTTTAAAATCGTCATCCTGGTAGCCGATTCCGCGAAGCATGGATCGATTTGGCGCGCGCTCATTACCTTGGGTGATGGTGAAGGAGCGGTATTTTGGGTCGGCGGGTTTGGATGGTGTGGTCATGATTTATTTCGTCCAGTTTTCGATTTTCAGTTTGGGAATGCGCTTGAATTCTTCATCATTATTGGTGATGAGCGTGACGCCAAGCGTCAATGCATGTGCGCCGATCCATAGGTCATTCGTGCCGATGGGCGTGCCTTTGCGCTCTAGATAGGCGCGGATGCTTGCGTAGGTTTCTGCGACATCCTCGTCAAGCGGGTACACAGATAGCAGCGAAGTCGTGCGGTCTACGGCTGCTAGTGCTGCCGCGTTTTGATTACTTTTCGCCGCACCTGTTAGCAATTCGCCGTAGGTGATCACGGAAATGCAGGCGTCGCCTTTGCGAATATTGGGTAGACGATTTGCTAACGCAGGAAACATTCCTTTGCGAACATATATGCAAATGTTGGTATCAAACATGTATTTCATTTAGCTTGCCGTACAGATTTTCTTTGGGGTTTCTTGACGCTCGTTGCGGTTCGCCTCGGCGCGACAGGCGGCGCATCATCATCAAATGACATGACGGGCTCTGGTGGCGGATCATTGCGGCCGTCGGCAAAAAAATCTGCTGGAAGCGATTGCAATATATCGATCAAACCCGCCAGCGTTTCCTCTTGCTCCACCAACACCAGCTCTCGCCCCCGCCGCTTGATTTCAAACGTTTTGCCCGCCTCAAGGTTAAACTCATGTGGAATACGCACAGCAATGGAATTGCCGCTTTTGAAAGTACGGGTAGTAGTTTTAAGTGAATTCGCTTTCATGGCAACCTCGCTTTGCATTAAGATATACTGACTGTATATACATTTTTTCCTTCCTGCAAGCTGCCATGCCGTGCCTATTTAGTTGCTTTGTAGTAACAGCCAGTCTTCGCAAGGTAGTCATCATGCCGAATTTTTGTTGGTAGAAACCCATGCTCATCCATCCCCAGTTTGATCCCGTCATTTTTTCGCTTGGCCCGCTGTCGGTGCGCTGGTACGGCCTCATGTATGTGCTGGCTTTTGTGCTATTTATGGTGCTGGGGCGCATGCATTTAAAGCGGCGGCCGGATATGGGCTTTACGGGGAACGATCTGGATGACCTATTGTTCTACGGCATTCTCGGGGTGATTCTGGGCGGGCGTTTGGGCTACATCATTTTTTATAAAGCCAGCTATTACCTCGCTAACCCGATTGAAATTTTTTATGTGTGGCAGGGCGGCATGTCGTTTCACGGCGGCTTTCTCGGCGTGCTGGTGGCGATGCTGCTATTTGCGCGCAAGACTAATCGCACGTTTTTTCAGGTGACGGATTTTATTGCACCGCTGGTGCCCACCGGCTATGCAGCAGGGCGGTTGGGGAATTTTATTAACGGCGAATTGCCGGGGCGGATTACCGATCCTAATGTTTGGCCTTGGGCGATGTGGTTTCCGCTCGCTGATCCTGCTGGCCCGGTGGCACGCCATCCTTCGCAGCTTTATCAATTAGCACTTGAAGGTCTGCTGCTGTTTGTCATCTTGTGGATTTACAGCAAAAAGCCGCGACCCGTCGGTGCGGTGTCAGCGCTGTTCCTGATAGGTTATGGTGCCGGGAGATTCATTACCGAATTTGCGCGTGAGCCGGATAGTTTTTTGGGCTTTCTGGCGCTGGGTTTTTCGATGGGACAGTGGCTGTCACTGCCGATGATCGTGGCGGGTATTGCGCTGTTTGTGTATTCGACCAGGAAGACAAAAATAGCGGCTTGACTAAAATCACTTGCCAGCCTTATTGCTGCGCCACACAATAACTCTGAAATGACTTTACATTCAGGGTTGGAATATGAAATTTTGTATTGTTGGGGCGGGCGCTATCGGTGGCTTTGTGGGTGCGAAGCTGGCGCTGGCCGGTGAAGATGTTACCTTCATCGCGCGCTGGAAAAACCTCGATGCCATTCGCGCACACGGGATGACGATAAAGCAGCACGATGGCACGTTGCTTGAAGCCAAGACGGTCAAAGCGACGGACAGCTTTGTGGCGGTGGGCCAGGTTGATTGCGTGATTCTCGCGCTGAAATCGCATCAGGTGGAATCTATCGTTAATCAGTTGACATCCCTGTTCGGCCCCAACACCACCGTGATCACGATGCAGAATGGCATTCCGTTCTGGTATTTTCACCAGCATGGCGGCGCGTTGGCGGGCACCACGGTCAAAGCCGTTGATCCACGGGGTGTTTGCAAGGATGGCATTCCGGCGGATCGTATTATTGGCTGCGTGGTTTATCCGGCGACGGAGCTGATTGCGCCTGGTGTAGTGCGGCATATTGAAGGTGAGCGCTTTCCGCTCGGTGAGCTGGATGGCAGCGCCAGTAATCGCGCCAAAAATCTCTCGGACATATTTGCAAAGGCCGGGCTGAAAGCACCGGTGCTCGATAATATTCGCAATGAAATTTGGCTAAAGCTATGGGGTAATTTAACCTTCAATCCGATCTCGGCTTTAACCCACGCCACGCTTCAGGATATTTGCCAATTTCCGGAAGGCCGCGCCCTCGCTACTAATATGATGAAGGAAGCTCAAAGCGTTGCGGAAAAATTAGGTGCGAGCTTTCGCGTGAGTCTGGAAAAGCGCATTGATGGCGCTGAAAAAGTGGGCAAGCATAAAACCTCGATGTTGCAGGATGTCGAGGCCGGCCGGGCCATTGAGGTGGATGCGCTGGTGGGTGCGGTGTTTGAGCTGGGTGAATTAACCCATACC
>JAYWCO010000127.1:0-3411 GCA_043780475.1 Burkholderiales bacterium
CAATCGGCTGCGGCGAACCTTTAAGTGCGCCCATGCGCTCGTTGACCAGATGCACACGCTCAACTGGATCATCCACCCCCACCGGCAGCTCCACAAATACCAGGCCAAACTGATTGCCCAGTTCGTGAGCTTTTTCGATGGGCCGTAAATTCACCGGTACCACTGCGCGTATTTCTACGCCATCGGCGCTGTCGCCTTTGCGCGCCAGGTAATCGCGCAGCGCGCCAGCGGCAGTGGCCAGCAGCACATCGTTAACCGAGCAGCCCAGCGCTTTGCCAATGACCTTCACTTCAGCCAGCGGCAGCGGATCGCACCAGGCAACACGTTTGGTGCGGCCCAGATTACCCTTGAATCGCGTCGGGGTATCGGGCGGCATCATGGCGATCTTGCGTAATTCGTCCGCCAGTTCCATACCCTTGGTCGCAAATTCGCGCATGGTGGCGGGGTCTTTGGCGATCTCTAACCCTTGCTCGACCAAGCCACGTGTCAGCTTCATCGCACCTGACCAGACGCTGGCCATCGGCTTGGTCACGCTGGTCCAAAAATCCATTTCGGGACGGGGCCGTTTGGCAACGGGTATCGGGCGTGACAGGCTGGCTTCGGCGGTTTCACCCGTCAGCGACAGCATCACGCTGATGAGGGCGACACCATCCGCATAGCAGTGATGGATGCGACTGATCAGGGCGCAGCCACCCAGGTAATTTTCGACCAGATGAAATTGCCAAAGTGGTTTGGTGAAATCGAGCGGCTCGCTCGCCATCTGGCTGACTAAATCTTCCAGCTCTTTTTTACCGCCCGGTTTGCCATTTTTGGTGGTCAATTTAATGCGCTTCAGATGATGGGCGAGATCAAATTTTTTATCGGTTTCCCACCAGGCACCGGTCGGGTCTTGCACCGCCTTTTGCTTGAAACGAGGATAGGTTAAAAATCGCTGATCCAGTGTGGCCTGCAATTTTTTGAAATCTATTTTTTCGCGAAACATCATTACCCCGACAATCATCATCAGGTTGGTCGGGTGCTCCATTCGCAGCCAAGCGGTGTCAACGCCAGACATGCGCTCGCGACCTAATACTGAAAAACCGGGGATGCTCGCCATGATCGATCTTTATTTTGGATTCATTTATCGGGGCTTAATTAACAGGCTTAAGGTGGAACTCAGCTTTGAATATTTTTGCTGATTTTTGAGTTTAGTATGTTTTAACTAAGGTTCCATTCCGGTAACTTTAGCGCTATTGTCATGTTCTGAAAACCCCCATCACCTAATCGAGTGGTATTACCACCCCTTATTTATCATGCCCACGGAGAAGAAATCTGATGTCAGATATTAAAAAGCAATTTGAAAAAGCGGCAAAAGACGTCCAAAAAGCTAAAAAAGATCCTGGAAATGAGATGAAATTGCGACTTTATGCGCATTTCAAGCAGGCCAGTGAAGGCGATGTGACAGGCGATAAGCCCGGCTTCACAGACTTTGTAGGTCGCGCCAAATACGATGCCTGGGCCAAGCTGTCGGGCGCGCCTCAAGACGATGCGATGAAGGCTTATATCAAATTGGTGGATCGGGTGGTGCGCGAGGATTAGCGTCATCGTGACGTTGAGCAACACATAAAAAAAGCCCGAATCTTGCGATTCGGGCTTGAAACGTCCTGATTATCTAGGACGAGGAGGAGATGTTAACTTTATCCGCGCGGGATGGTTATGCTGATTACGCGCGACGCACGACTTTTTTGGCGACGGGCTTTTTAGCGACGGGTTTTTTGGTAGTTGTTTTTTTTGCAACTGGTTTTTTCGCAGCCGGTTTTTTTGCAACAGCGGGGCGTTTTTCCTGCGCCATCAGAGCCCGCACGGCTTCAGATAATTCAGCCACTTGGCCGGACAATGCTTCCACATCTTTGCTGGTCAACACGCCTAGGCGGTTGAGTGATTTATGCACGCGGTCTTCAAACACCTGCTCCAGTTTGTCGAATTTACCGGTGGCCATGCCAATGGTTTTGCTGGCTTGTTCTTTAGCGGTTTCAATCGTAGCTTCAGCAACGGTGCGGGTGTGTTGCTCGATTTTTTCGCCTTGTTTGACCAGCGTATCGAATACTTTACGGCCCTCATTTTGAGCCTTCGAGAATGCACCCAAGCCAGCCAGCCAAATTTGCTGGGCTGATTCCATTACCTGCTTTGCAGAAGGCTGCTCAGACAAGCTGGACGCAATCGCGCCCAGTTTTTCAGTAATTTGGCCCATGGTGTTGGACGCAGGTTTTGCAGATGCTTCTTTCTTGAGACGCTTTGCCATTTCATTGCTCCTTGGAGATCGGTGTGGTTGCCGCGTTTATATTGGTTCCCACAACGGGAAGCTTGATTAGCGGATGCCCGAACTTTACGAGCTAAATTTAGAGTAAACATACTATTCGCCATGCATGGTTGATCCGTAGCCAGTGATGGATGGCAGCCACCAAGTCAAGCTGGGTCAAATTAAAAGCCACTTACAAAAATAGCTACTAACCCACGGGTTTTTTGCTTATGGGGACTTAGGCTAAAATCCATCATTGTCATCTATAGGCATACCTAAACTGATGTTGGCATTGATCGGCATTGACTGCTATATCCAGACGCACCGAGGAGATAAGATTTGAACGCAACTGCCGTTGAGCATATTTGGCTGGCCTCGTATCCTGCTGGCATGCCCGCTAAAATCGACGCGGATCGCTACTCATCGATCAATGATATTTTTAATCAGGCCTGCGAAAAATATCGCGAGCTACCGGCGTTCACCTGCATGGGGAAGACCTTTACCTATGGTGATCTGGATGAAAAAACGGCGGCGTTTGCGAGCTATTTGCAAGTGGTATTAAAGCTGGAAAAAGGTGATCGGGTAGCGGTGATGATGCCGAATATTCTGCAATATCCCGTCGCGATTTTTGGTATTTTGCGGGCGGGTTTTACCGTTGTGAATGTGAATCCGCTCTACACCCCGCGGGAGCTGGAGCATCAGCTTCATGATAGCGGCGCTAAAGCGATTGTCATTGTTGAAAATTTTGCAACCACGCTTGAGCAAGTGCTCAGCAAAACCCATATCAAGCAAGTGATCACCACCCAGGTGGGCGACTTTCTGGGCTTCCCGAAATCGCTGCTGGTGAACTATGTGGTGAAGCATAAAAGGAAAGCGGTTCCGGCCTGGCATATCGCCAGCTCGATTACGTTCAAGTCAGCGCTGTCGCAAGGGCTCGCCGCCAGATCATCCTATGTGCCGCCCAACGTCCAATCTGGTGACCATGCCTTTCTGCAATACACCGGCGGCACCACGGGGATCTCCAAAGGCGCGGTGTTGACGCACCGCAACCTCATTGCCAATCTTGAGCAGCTCTCGGCGTGGATGGGTGATGTGCTTAAAGAGCGTGAGGAAGTCGTCATTCAGCCGCTGCC
>JAYWCO010000128.1:0-13038 GCA_043780475.1 Burkholderiales bacterium
CTTTGGTGTAGCAAAGATCCAGCGCATCAACCACCATGCGGATATCGGCAGAATTTTTACCCGATTGGCGCACATGTGGAATCTCGATCAATTCAAACGCGGCTTCATGCATGGTCGCTTTGAATTCCTTATAGCGATCCCAATCGCAATAGGCTTTTTTAACCACGATGCTGCCTTTCAGCAGCAGGCGCTCCAGCACTTTTTTAATATCGAACTGCGCATATTTTGCATCGCGCACGCCCAGCGCCACGTTTTCAAAATCGCAGAACAATGCCATGTTGGTAATTTCTGGATGTCCGGCCATGTGGTACTCCTTGTCGGGGGTGAAATATGCGGCTGATTCAAAATAACGAGCTAACGAGCTAGCGCCAGCCTTTGCCGTGCTCTTCATCAAAACGGATTTGATCGTCGGCCAATTGTTTTTCCAGCTCTGCGCGACCGACTTTTGCGCCGGATTGGATGCGTGCCTCATCACCAAAATGCGGCATCATCGCGTGCAGGGTGCGGATATTGTGGCGGCGGAATATGTCAACAATTTCGCGCGCGCGAAAACGGTCATGACCGAGTGCTTCCAGCGCGTGACGGCCGGTCTTCAGGGCGGATTCAAAGGTTTCGCGCTCGATCACACTGACGCCGCGTTTATGCAGCTCAATATAGTGCGTGACGTTGCGCGCCCGCGCGATCATTTTTATTTCCGGAAAGTGTTCACGCACCCGATCGGTCAATGCCAGGCTGTCTTCAATATCATCAATCGCGTTGATAATCAGTGTCGCGTTTCGAGCGCCTGCTGCATCGAGCAAATCGAGCCGCGTAGCATCCCCGTAGTAAACCTTGTAGCCAAACTTGCGCAAGAAATCGATCTGATCCGGATCGTGATCCAGCACCACCACGCGAATCCCATTAGCAATCAATACCCGGCCAATGATTTGCCCAAATCGCCCGAAGCCCGCAATGATCACGCTACCGGTTTCATCAATGGTGTCGGCCTCGCGCTCGGCCTCGGCTTCGGCTTGGTGTGCGAGCCATTTATCATGCAGCAGCAGCAACAGCGGGGTCGAGACCATGGATAGCGCAACCGCCATCGTCAGCAGCCCGATCCATACTGCTGGAATCACGCCAGCTAACTGGGCCGCGCCAAACACCACGAACGCAAATTCGCCGCTTTGCGACAGCAGCAGCGCAAACAGCAAACGCTGCTTTGAGTTAATGCCGAGCAAGCGTGCTACCAGCCACAGCATCACGATCTTGAGGGTTAAAAACCCCGCCACCAACAGTGCCACGGTGCCTGGCTGGCTGATGAGCAAACCAAAATCAATCGACATCCCCACCGAGATAAAAAATAGTCCCAGCAACAATCCTTTAAACGGCTCAATATCGCTTTCCAGCGCATGCCGATATTCGGAACTTGCCAGTAATACACCCGCCAGGAATGCGCCCAGCGCCATCGATAAACCGGCGAGCGTCATCAACTGCGCAATGCCAATCACCAGCAATAACGCAAACGCGGTGAAGACCTCGCGTAAACCGGTTGATGCCACAATCCGCAACGCGGGGCGCGTTAAATAGCGCCCGATAAATACCACGCCTAAAATCGCGCCGGTGGCTTTTAACGCATCAAACCAGAACGGTTCAGTACTGGCCGCAGCACCGACTGCCAGCAACGGAATAACCGCCAATAATGGAATGGCGGCGACATCTTGAAATAGCAAAATCGCGAAGCTGGCCCGCCCGGTAGGGGTGATTAAAAAATTCCGCTCGGTCATGGTGGCGACGGCGATGGCGGTCGATGACAGGGCTAGTGCCAAGCCCGCCACCAGTGCGGCCTGCCAGGCCAACCCGGCTATGAGCCCGGCTGCGGCTAGTGTCAAGCCGCAGGCCGCCAGTTGCAGCGTGCCGCCGCCAAACACCTCGCGCCGCATGGACCAAAGTCGCTTGGGCTCCAGCTCAAGGCCGATCACAAACAGCATCAGCACTACGCCGAACTCAGAGAAATGCATGATGGCTTCAACATCCGATACCAGCGATAAGCCCCAAGGCCCAATCGCGGCTCCGGCAATTAAATAGCCCAGCACGGAACCGAGCCCGAATTTTTTGGCGATTGGCACGGTAATGACAGCCGCAGCCAGATAAATCAGCGCGTCGATCATCATCATGATGTTGCCCTATGTGGTGCCGATGGTGCTGCTGTTTGCAACGGGTCCGGTAACGGCGGCGCATGCTGCGCCATAAACGACATCAGACGGGCTCTGAAGGTTTGCGCGGCTGCTGCCAGCGCGGCATCGCTCATGCTGTGTGCGCCATGCAGCGGCAGCGGCGGTTCCCACTGCATGCCGCAAAAGCGTGCGGTCTCTTGCAGCGGTGCTGCAAAATTTTCAAACGGCTGCTCGTGCATGCCGGTCGCGCTATATGAGGCCTCATCGCCACCGGTTGTTGGCACCCACAGGCAATGTTTATCAAGCAGTGCCATCCCGCCTGGCCCATACGCCCAACCATACGCAAGCACCTTATCGAGCCAGTGTTTGAGTAGGCCCGGTGTGCTGTACCAATAAACTGGATGCAGCCACACCACCAGTTTTGCTTGCGCGAGCGCTGCCTGCTCAGCAGCAATATCGATATCGAAATCAGGATAGCGGTCATAGAGCGAGTGCATCGCCAGCCCCGGTAAATCGCGCACGGCCTCAGCCAGATGGCGTGATGCGCGCGAACTTTTAGGGTATGGGTGAGCGTAGATAACGAGGATCATGGGCCGATGTGGGGAAGTGAGGTATGGGAGAGGTCATAAATAAGTGCGGAAGTGGGTTGGCGCGACTGCTCCTCAACTTCTTGGCTTAATCCAGCAAATCTATCACATTGCACTCGGCGTAACTTGAGCAGCCCGGCATCCTACGCAATCGGCAGTACCACTTTCGCCTCCAGCCCACCACCCTCACGCGGCAGCAGCAGGAATGTGCCGCCGTGCATTTTTACGATGCGATCAATAATCGCCAGGCCCAGCCCCGCGCCGGACTGGCCGCTGCGGGCCTCATCGAGCCTCGTAAACGGCTGCTTCAAGCGCTCGGCTTCAACCACCGGGATACCGGGACCATGGTCGAGCACGCTCAGGCTGATGTGCCCGGCATCGCCCATGGTGCGCACCGTCATTGCGGGCCCGGCGTGTTTCATCGCGTTATCGATTAAGTTGGCAATCACCCGTTGCATTGCCAGTGGGCGTATCTGCAAAGGCTGCAGAGCGGCTAATTCCAGCGTGATGTTTGCACCCATTCGGGTAGCGCGTTCAGCCGCACTTTGTACGAGTAGATTCAAATCTGTGGCTTCCAGCGATTCATGGTTTTCATCGCGCGCAAAATCCATGAATTGGCTAATGACACTATTGATGTCTTCAATATCCTGTTCAAGATCGTGGCGTGTAATCGGATCGGCGGGCAGCATTTCAATACCGAGGCGCAAGCGTGAAAGCGGGGTGCGCAGATCATGTGAGACCCCGGCCAGGAAGGTCGCACGTTCGCGTTCAACGCGGGATAAATCATCACGCATCTGGTTGAATGCAGACGCCACTGATTTCACTTCCTCGGGCCCGATTTCGGCGACCGGTGGCGGGTTTTTACCTTGACCTAATTCGCGTGCGGCCTTGGCCAGCTCGCGTAATGGTCGGGTGACGCGGCTGACTAAAAATACCGCACCAGCGAGCGCTAACAGCCCGCCAAATACGCCCCAGCCAATCCATGCCCACGAGTAATCCGGCTCGACAATCCGGCCTCGCGGAAACACCACCCAAAACTCTTGTTCGCCCACGAAAATTTTTACAATGAGTACCGGCGGCAGTGCCGGGTTAGGGCGTGGCCGCTGAAAAATATCGGCATCAGGGCCAAATTCATCGCGCAGCCGCTCACGCAGAATCGTCAACGCTGGATTGCCGGTAGCAGGCACAATCATATCTTCACTGCGTGGACGGATGACGCGGACGCCGCCTTCCTCGCGCAGCTTTTTGATAAATTCCTGATGTTGGGATGCCGGTAATGATTCCAGTGCCGTGCGAATGGTTCGCAGCTGGGTCATGAAGCCGATCGCGACCAGCTGAATACGTGGCTCACGCGAATAATGGCGGAACAGCAATACCGAAACAAGCTGACTCGCCACCAGCGCGATCACGATCACAAGCGCGGTGCGGGCCAGCAGTGATTTCGGAACGGGATTCAGCATGCCGAGCATCAAGCGTGCTTGTTACCATCGGGTACAAACACATAACCCATGCCCCACACCGTTTGGATATAGCGCGGATTAGCCGGATCTTCGCCCAGTAATTTTCTCAGTCGCGAGACTTGTACATCGATGGCGCGATCAAAGCTGTCGTGCTCACGACCACGGGCGAGCTCGGTTAATTTATCGCGAGACAGCGGGGTGCGTGCGTGCTGTATCAGCACCTTGAGCAAGCCAAATTCTCCCGTGGTCATCGGTAAGGCTTGTTGGTCTTTTAATAATTCACGGGTGCCCAAATTAAGCATGAAGGGGCCAAATTCAACCATCTCATCGGTGCCCGATGGCGCACCCGGTACCGCCATCGGTGCCTGACGGCGCAGCACCGCATGAATGCGTGCCACCAGTTCGCGCGGGTTAAAAGGTTTCGGCAAATAATCATCTGCGCCCATTTCCAGACCAACAATACGATCAACATCATCGCCTTTGGCGGTGAGCATGATGATCGGGATATTGGCCTCGGCAGGATTTGAAAAACTAACCCCAACACCGGCCCGGATGCGTCGACAAATCGCGAAGCCATCTTCATTGGGCAACATCACATCCAACACCAATAAATCATAACGGCTGCGGGCGAAAACTCGATCCAGGGCGGCGCCGTCAGGCACGGTATCCACGGCAAAGCCTTGCTCAGTCAAATAGCGTTTCAGTAAATCACGAAGGCGCAGATCGTCGTCGACTACCAGAATACGGTGGCGAGGCGGGATGGCGCTGGTGTGCGGGTTGGGCGCATTTGATGGATTGAGTGATGCCGGTGATGCGGGTGGCGCAGGTGCGGCGGCGGAGGTGTGGGCAGTCATGGCGGGCTCTTATATTAAATGTAATGCAGACAGTCAGTTTATTAACTGCAGGTAGGGTCAGGGTGGGGCAAAGGTAATCAGTTGTAAGCAAATGTTAGCAAACCACCGGAATAACGCACTTTCGTTACACCACGTTACGAACGCACAGCAACCGAGGCAGACATCAGGCGTTGTTTTGCTTAAGGTAGCAGTTATCCGCAACCATTCCAGGTAGTCATCATTAACCACCGAATCACCTAGCCACATAGTTACTTTTTGTATCGGAGAATTTTCATGAAAATGCACAACCTGCTTTCCTCAGTTTTGATCATCAGCTTAAGCGTGGCAATTTCTGCTGGCACGTCTACGGGTGCATGGGCGCAGCAGGCACCTGCGGTCGCGAAGTCGGCCGGACATGCCTTCGCCAAGCTCGACACCAACGGCGACGGTGTGATTAGCCGCAGTGAAGCTGCGGCCAAACCAAAACTCGCTGAGCACTTTGACGAAATAGATACCAATAAAGATGGCGTATTAAGCCGTGATGAATTGAAGGCGGCACACAAAAAGCATGCTGGCGCAAAGTTTGCAAAATTGGACACAGATCAGGATGGACGTCTGAGCCGCAGTGAGGCCGAAGCTGCGCCGCGTCTGGCTAAACATTTCGACAGCATTGATACCAATCACGATGGCTACATTAGCCGGGATGAATTAAAGGCCGCGCGCCAACAACACGCCAATCAATAAACGGCACTTTACAACATTTTCCAGCCTATTTTTTGCGGAGAAAAACCATGAAAAAAACCCTTCCATTTTTATGGCGTTATTTGGCAATCGTGGCGGTGTCATGTCTGCTCGCATTTACCATTTCACAAAGTAAAGTCGATGCCAGTGCCGCCGTTCCCGCCACCATTCATCGCGGTAGCGGTATAGCTACAACAGCGGCTGCTGTTGTAGCAGCTACCGCGACCTACGAAACGGCGGGGCCGTTTGAGATTGTCACCGCCGATGCAATATGGCGTGACGAGAACCGCAAGCGTGACATTCCGGTGCGTATTTTTTCGCCTAAAACAATGGAAAAAACGACTAATGCTCTGTTCCCTGTGATCCTTTTTTCGCATGGCCTGGGCGGGTCCCGCGAGGGTGGTGCAACATGGGGGCAGCATTGGGCCAGCCACGGTTATATTGTTTTACATATGCAGCATGTGGGCAGCGACGAAGCCGTCTGGAAAGACAAAAAAATTGCCGACAGAGTGGGCGAGCTGAAATCAGCCATGACGATTGATAATAGCCAATTGCGTATCGGGGATGTGGGTTTTGTGCTGGATCAAATCGCCAGACTGAATAAGGCACAAATAACGCCGTGGGTGAACGCAGATATGAGTCATATGGGTATGTCTGGCCACTCTTTTGGTGCACAGACCACGCTGGCGGTTGCTGGACAGAAATTACCACTGCCGGGGGCCAAGCCTACGCTCGATGCGCGCATTAAAGCGGCGATTGCGTTCAGCCCAAACGCCCGCCTCAAGACCGCGTTGGATACACAGTTCGGCAGCATTTCGATGCCATTCTTTTCGATTACCGGCACCAAAGATGTGGCCATGTTGACCGACGATACCCAGGCTGAAGATCGCCGGATCCCATATCAAAAAATGCCGACCGGCGGAAAGTATCTGGCGGTATTTGAAGGGGGTGATCATA
Organism: Burkholderiales bacterium; assembly: GCA_043780475.1. Taxonomy (GTDB): domain Bacteria; phylum Pseudomonadota; class Gammaproteobacteria; order Burkholderiales; family Usitatibacteraceae; genus UKL13-2. The sequence goes on from JAYWCO010000128.1 coordinate 6,732, forward strand.
TGGTGTTTGGTGGCCATGTGTTAAACAAGCGTCGCCCTGAAACAGCGCGAGATCACATCATCCAGGAAGAGGTTAAAGCCGCCACGCTCGCTTTTTGGGACAGCACCTTGAAGCAGGATTCGTCTGCGCAAAAATGGCTTACCAGCAGCACCGGGAATAGTTTTAAAGCCATGCTCGCAGCTGGGGATAGTTTTGAAAATAAATAATATTCAGAGTTGCATACAAGCTTAGTTGCATAAAACTTAATCAGAGCGATGGGGCGCATCATGAACGGGCAAAAGTTTTTATGGCGTTGGCGTACAGGCTTTATGGTCGTTATGACCAGCATGAGCTCTTTGATTTGCTTTGGTGTTTCCGCCCAGCCCGCCATTGGCGCAGATGGTGCGCGACATTTGCTGAATCGCGTCGGGTTTTCGGCGAGCGCTGATGAGATCGATTCATTCGCTTCGCTTTCACGCATGGAGGCTGCCGAAAAATTGCTGAAAGCCGTTAATCCGGTAGCCGTTACGCCACCGCCTGAGTGGGTGAATGAAGCCCCACCCGCACCCAAAAAATTGCAGACCAGAACGCGCGAAGAGCAGCAAGCTTTGCAAAAATTGAATAACGAGCATGCCCTGGAATTACGCGAGTGGTGGTTTCACGAAATGATGGCGACCCCTTCGCCGCTTACCGAAAAAATGACGCTGTTCTGGCACAACCACTTCGCCACCAGCCAGCAAAAGGTTAAATTCACGCCCTTTCTTTACCAGCAAAATGCGATGCTGCGTCGTAACGCGATGGGTAACTTCGGTACGATGCTGCGCGAAGTGGCGCGGGACCCGGCGATGCTGATTTACCTCGATGGTGCCAACAGCCGCAAAGAACAACCCAATGAAAACTTTGCACGCGAAGTGATGGAGCTGTTCACGCTGGGTGAAGGACACTACACCGAGAAAGATATTAAGGAAGCCGCACGCGCCTTTACCGGCTGGAGTGTGGATCGCGAAACCGGGCAGTTCATGTTTCGGCGTGGCATCCATGACTACGGTATGAAAACAGTCTTTAGTAAGAACGGCAATTTTGAAGGTGACGAAATTATTGATTTATTGCTGGCCAAGCCGGAAACGGCCGAGTTCATTACGCGTAAATTATGGAAAGAATTTATCTCGCCGATGCCGGATGAAATTGAAGTGAAGCGCATGGCGGCGATATTTAAAAATAGCGGCTACAACATTGCCAAGCTAGTGAAAGCGATGCTCACATCAGACGCATTTTATGCACCGCAGAACCGCGCTGTCCTGATCAAGTCGCCGGTTGAGTTTGTCGTAGGCACACTACAAACCTTTGATATTCAGGCCCCGAATTTGCGCACTTTTGTGATCGCCAGTGCGCTACTCGGCCAGAGCGTATTTACTCCGCCCAACGTAAAAGGTTGGCCAGGCGGAGAGGTATGGATCAATAGCGCGACATTGTTGGGGCGTAAACAATTGCTGGATCGGCTGTTCACCAATGAAGACCGGATGGATGCTACGCTCCGCAACATCGATGAAATGGCGATGCGCAACGGCGATCAACCACCGGCTGGCCGCGAGGCGCGCATGCAGCGCCAGTTGCAAAAACAAATGGGTACCGTTAACTGGAATTTGGATAAATGGGCCATGCATTATCAGCAAACGCGTGGGCCGAACACGTTGCAGGATTTAACGCGTGTTGTTCTGGCGATTGCGCCGCAAACCGCGCCTACGGCGTCGGCAAACCCGTCTGACTGGGTGCGGCAACTCGTGGCCGATCCAGCGTATCAACTCAAATAGAAAGTCATCATCATGGACCGTCGACTTTTTTTAAGATTAGGACTGCTAAGTGCGGGGGTGCCGCTGGCAGGTCGTATTAACGGCGTGAGTTGGGCGACTGCGCCCCGTGTCCCAGCCGCGCTTGCTTCATCTAATTCCGCTAATGCCTACCGAAATTTACTTATTTTGGTCGAGCTTAAAGGCGCGAACGATGGCCTCAATACGGTCGTTCCCTACAGTGACCCGCTGTACGCGCAATTACGCCCCAAAATAGCGATAGCGCGCGATCAAGTCCTGGCGCTGTCCGAAAAGGAGGGCCTGCATCCCGCGTTGAATCCGCTCATGCCGCTCTGGCAAAATAAGGAGTTGGCAGTGGTGCAGGGTATCGGTTATCCGAAGCCTAATTTATCGCATTTCCGCTCGATTGAAATTTGGGATACCGCGTCGAACAGCGAAGAGTATCTGGGTGCGGGCTGGCTCGCACGCACCTTTGCGGCCGCGCCGACGCCAACGCAATTTGCGGCAGATGGAGTCGTGGTGGGTTCGAGCGATATGGGGCCGCTATCGGGGCCTCAGGTGCGAACCATTGCGCTCGCGGATACACGTCAATTTTTGCAACAGGCCAAACTCGCCAAGCCCGATGGTGATCAGCGTAATGCGGCGTTAAAGCATATCCTGGGCGTCGAAAGTGAAATCGTGCATGCCGCCGCCAAGCTCAATACCAACTACGCTTTCAAAACCGAATTTCCCAAAAATAATTTTGGCAACCAAGTCAGAACCGCATCACAGCTCGTCGCCAGTAACGCAGGCATGGCGACGATTCGCCTGACACTAAGCGGGTTTGATACACATGCGGGACAATTAGGCACGCAGGCTAATTTATTAAAAGAGCTTGCAGAAGGACTGGCCGCGCTAAAAAGCGCATTGGCTGAGCTGAACCGCTGGGATTCCACGATGATCATGACCTATTCTGAATTTGGTCGCCGTCCCAAAGAAAATCAAAGCGGCGGTACCGATCACGGCACGGCCAGCGCGCATTTTGTAATGGGCGGTAAAGTTAAAGGCGGTCTCTACGGCCAGGCGCCGCAACTCAGCCGCCTTGACGGAAACGGTAATTTGCCATTCGAGGTTGATTTCCGCAGCCTTTATGCAACGGTGATTGATCAATGGTGGAGTGGGGACTCCAGCAAAATCCTCGGCGGGAAATTTACAAATCTGGATTTGCTGAAGGCTTGAATCATGCGGGGTTGAAGCTTTGTTGCACGGTATTAATGCGCCGCCGTTATAATGAGGAATCGTGTTGATATAACCACAGCAAAGCTGAGTCCTCATGCAACATCAACCATCGCCGCACCCTAAAATCCTCGCCATTGAGACCTCGTCCGAACGTCTTTCGCTGGCTATACAGCAAGGCGAAACAGTTTATGTTCGCGAGATTGATGCTGGGCAGCGCCATTCGGAACTAGCGATTGCGGCGCTGGCTGATTTGCTGGCAGAGGCCAAATTAACCGTGGCCGAGTTGGATGCCATCGCCTTTGGTCAGGGGCCTGGCTCGTTTGTGGGTGTGCGCATTGCCTGCGGTCTCGCGCAGGGGCTGGCCTTGGGTGCTGCCAAGCCGTTGATCGCGGTGCCTAGCCAACTTGCGCTGGCTGAGCAGGCGCTAGCAGAGTGTGCAACTCTAAACGGCGTGCTGGTCGCGGTGGACGCGCGTATGGGCGAATTTTATGTTGCCGCATTTTCGGTGGATCATGCCGAAGTCACTGGCTGGCGGACGATGGTGGCGCCGCTGCTGGCGAAAGCCGATCAATTACCGCACCTGCCAGGCAATGATTGGTATGCGATTGGCAGTGGCTTCGATGTACCAGTGTTATGCACACAACTGACGACGCGTTATGCAGGGCAGTTCGTTAATATTTTGTCTGATCGATTACCTTCCGCCGCCGAGGTTGCGCGGATTGCGGCTCGCCAGTGGGTCGCACAGGCGGCTTCCCAAGGGGCCGCCGGCATATTGCCTGAGTTTGCAGCGCCACTTTATTTGCGTAACCATGTGGCGATGACGATCGAGGAACGACGGGCCGCCAAAGAATTAAAAACTGAATTAACAGCGGCTGCAAACACTGCAGGGGTTGCGTCGGCGGTGATGCTTGCCGGGGCGCCCGCATGAGTGCGGTATTGTCCCCGCCGTGGCCTGACTCACCAGACCCACAACCAGCGCTTACGTTTCGGGTATTTGATGAGAGTCATGTGGCTGCGATTGCCGCGATTGAAACCGAGGTTTATGTGTTCCCGTGGTCAGTCGGCAATTTTCGCGATTCATTGTTAAGTAGCTATTGTTGTATGGGCGCTTGGGTAGAAGATGAATTGGTGAGTTATGCGGTGGTGATGACGGCGCTTGATGAAGCGCATTTGCTTAATTTGGCGGTGGCGAGCCAGTGGCAGCGCCGCGGCGTCGGGGCGTCTATGCTCACAAACGTGATTAATGAAATGCGTCGTCAACCGGTGGAAATGATTTATCTCGAAGTGCGCCCCACCAATCAGGCCGGACTAAGGCTGTATGAACGCTTTGGGTTTAAACAGCTTGGTTTACGACGCGACTACTATCCTGCCTTGACCGGGCGCGAGGATGCTTTATTTCTGGGCCTTAATGTAGCGCCCAAAACCATTTAGTGAGTGCCACGATTTGATTGCTCATGATTTGCCCTATAGATTTGCCCAATATTGCCCCGATGAGACTTGATGAAGATTATTTGCGTGAGCTTGAGCTGTGGCCGATGTTTGCGCTGCAGCAACGTGTTATGGCAAAACATGACCGTAAGGATCATGACCATCAAGAGCAGCAAGGCCAGTTAGCACCAAATACCGAGACCCCGCCAGAAGCCCGACTGAAGCCGTCCAGTCAGGCTTATGTGTCCGCGTCCAACAACACCCCCAACCCGATGCCGGGCATCATCCCGGCTGCGGCTATAAAACCAGCAGCGTCTGGTGTTAGTACGCGCCCGACGTCGGCAATGACCTCTATGTCAAAGCCGATTGACCCTGAACGCGCCGCACGAATTGCGGGACTGGATTGGGCTGGGTTAGCGGCCGAGGCCGCCAACTGTCAAGCGTGTAATCTCTGCAAGCAGCGTAAGCAGGCGGTGTTGGGGACCGGTGCAAAAAATGCACCGTGGTTTTTTATTGGCGAAGGCCCAGGCGCGGATGAGGATCAGCAAGGCGAGCCCTTTGTCGGGCAGGCAGGTAAATTGCTCGACGCGATGCTGACTGCCGCTGGCCTGCAGCGAGGCCGTGAGGTTTATATTGCTAATGTCGTGAAGTGTCGTCCACCGGGCAATCGCACGCCTAGTGTTGAGGAAGCCGCAGCGTGCGCACCGTTGCTGGATCGCCAGATTGAACTGATCCAACCAAAATTGCTGGTGGCGCTAGGTAAAACGGCGGCATCGAGGCTGACGCAGTCCGAAGCCAGTATGGCCAGCCTGCGCGGTCAATTGCATACTTATACCCTGCAAGGTCGGCCCATACCGTTGGTCGCGACTTACCATCCGGCTTATTTATTGCGTAATCCGGCTGATAAGTTAAAAGTCTGGGAAGATTTACTACGGGCTAAAAAAACCATGCAAAACATCATGCACGCCAGCACAACCTAATTTTTTGTTACCAAATGGGGGCGTAAAGCCTTGTAAACTGATGAGTAGGCTTTATTTAGTAAACGTATCGGTCGGTGCTCTAAACAACGTGCTCTAAATAATGTGTTCTAAACGAGCTTTCACTTTCTCGGGAGATATTGATGAATAAAACGATGTATAAAATTTTGCTGGGCTGTAGTTTGGCAGCAGTAACCTTGCTATCCGGTTGTGGCTACAATGATTTTCAAACCAAAGATGAAGGCGTTAAAAAGGCCTGGGCCGAGGTGCTAAACCAGTACCAGCGCCGCGCCGATTTGATTCCTAATTTGGTGGCCACCGTGCAGGGCTATGCAACCCAGGAAAAAGATGTATTGCTGGGGGTGACCGAGGCGCGCTCTAAAGTAGGCTCAATGAATTTAACGGCGGATGCGCTCAATAATCCGCAGGCAATGCAAAATTTCCAGAAATTGCAGGGTGATTTATCGTCAGCTCTGTCACGTCTGTTGGTGGTGTCTGAAAACTATCCGCAATTAAAATCAGACGCTAACTTCCGCGAATTGCAATCTCAGCTAGAGGGTACCGAAAACCGTATCACGGTTGCACGTAAACGGTTTACTGACGCAGTTGAGGCCTATAACGTGCTGGCACGCCAGTTCCCGTCCAACCTCACCGCGATGATGTTTGGCTACAAGGAAAAAGCGCAGTTCACGGTGGAAAACGAGAAGGCGATTTCAGTCGCGCCCAAAGTTGATTTTGGCGCCAAACCCGCCCCCACGCCATCTCCCGCGCCTGCGAAGTGATCTGATCGCTCCTCGAATCCGGCGCTGAGTTTTCTGTGCATCCGCACTCCATGAATTTTTCTACCTGTGCGCCACGGCTCATGCGCTTAAGTCAGAGCCACGAGCGCGTGGGCGC
>JAYWCO010000129.1:0-3055 GCA_043780475.1 Burkholderiales bacterium
TCGGGTACGTCCGGGTTTTTCTTTTGCGGCATGATCGAGGATGAATAGCAAAACCGGTCCGGCAGATCAATAAAGGCGACCGACTGGCTCATCCAGATGATCAATTCTTCCGAAAAACGCGACAGATGCGTCATCACCAACGCGCAGGCTGAGACAAATTCGATCGCAAAGTCACGGTCAGACACCGCATCCAGGGAATTTTCACAAACACCATCAAAGCCCAGCGTCGCGGCCACCATCTCGCGGTCAATCGGGAAGGTGGTGCCCGCCAGCGCGGCAGCCCCCAAGGGCAAATTATTCACGCGCTGGCGGCAATCCCGCAGACGGGCTTCGTCGCGCGACAGCATTTCAACATACGCCATCAGATGGTGACCAAAGGTCACCGGTTGCGCGACTTGCAGATGGGTGAAGCCGGGCATGATGGTGTCCGCATGGGCGTCAGCCATATTTATGAATGCCATCTGGGTGTGGCGCAGCAGCGCAATCAGGTTATCGATCTCGCCGCGTAACCATAGCCGAATATCGGTCGCGACCTGATCATTGCGCGAGCGAGCTGTGTGCAGACGTTTGCCCGCGTCACCAATCAACGCGATCAGCCGTGCCTCAATATTCATATGCACATCTTCACGATCAAGCGACCAGGCAAATTGGCCCGTGCGAACTTCAGCCAAAATTTCGGCCATGCCGGCTTCAATGGAGGCTAAATCCTGCGCACTAATCACGCCCACTTTTTTGAGCATAGCGGCGTGGGCGAGCGAGCCCTGAATATCGACTTCCGCCAGGCGCTTATCAAACATTACGGACGCGGTAAAGCGTTTCACTAGATCCGTCACCGGCTCGGAAAACCGGCCCGACCATACGGTCGCGGAGGAGGGTGTAGTAAAAGGCGATGTAGAAGATGGCGTGGATGGGGCGGACATAATGACTTTTCGTAAGGTTGGTTTTTTAACCGGATTTCGCGCAGAATCATTACTGCTGTAAACCTGGGCAGGTCCAGTATAAAACAAGCCCTCAAGAATGTAGGCACGAACCCAGATGCGGACCCAGACTTGAACTCAAACCAGAATAAAACCCCGAAGCCAAATGCCAAGGCCACTGTGAGCGCGAGTGTGAATGCTAATGCATTTGCGTCGGCCAACATGGCCGCACGGCTGCCGGACTTTTGCAATCTGGGCATTATGTTGCGCCTGCTGGTGATCGTGAATATATTGGTCATCGCCGCCGCGATCCTGCGCGCGGAGTCGGGGCGCGAGCTTTCAACTCAGTATTTGATGATCTCGGCATTGGCGCAGCCGGCCATTATTGTTTCGCTGATTGTTACCTGCATATTGCAGCCAATTTTTGCCAAACTCGCCTATTGGCAGGGTGTTTCAGCCATTTTTGGCTTGGAAGCCAGCGTGGGAGCGGGGTTATGGCATTTAATGCCCTATGTGATGCCGTTTACCGAAGCCCCGGCGTTTTGGCAGTTTGTGTTTTTTCTCATGTTCGCCACCGCCGTGGTGCTGCTGTATTTTGATCTGCGTTCCAGAGCGCTCTCACCTGCGCTCACCGAGGCGCGACTGCAAGCGTTGCAGGCGCGGATCCGCCCGCATTTTTTGTTTAATTCGATCAATGCCGTGCTGTCGCTGATTCGCTCCGAGCCCAAGCGCGCTGAGCGCATGCTGGAAGACATGGCCGAATTATTCCGCGTACTGATGGCCGATAACCGCAAGCTCACGCCGCTAGCAGATGAAATCGAGCTGTGTCGCCGCTATCTGGAAATCGAACAAATTCGCTTGGGCGAACGCCTGGTTGTCACCTGGTTAATTGATAACCTGCCCGCCGCCGTGCTGGTGCCGCCGCTAATCTTGCAACCGCTGGTCGAGAACGCGGTTTACCACGGCATTGAGCCGCTCGACGGCGTGGGCGAATTGAAAATCGAGATTACCGACAAAGGCAAACAGTTCGTCATCCGCCTGACCAATCCCTATTCGCCTAATTCCAGTCACATCAGTGGTAACCGCATGGCGATTGTCAATATCAAAGAGCGCCTGCAGCTACACTTTGATGCCGAGGCCAGCCTGAAAGCCGATATTCGCGGTGATCAATACGTGGTGACGATTACCCTGCCAACCAAGAATAATTAAACAACCCAAGCCAACCGCGTGGATCCCATATGAGCCAACCCGCCCGCATTCTCATCATCGACGACGAAGCCCCGGCTCGCCGTCGCCTGCGCGATTTACTCGATGATTGTCGCGACGTTTTCCCGCTGACGATTGCCGACGAAGCCGCCCACGGGATCGAAGCGATCGAGATCATTAATCGCGGCGGCATTGATATCGTGCTCACCGATATTCGCATGCCGATGATGGATGGGCTCGAGGTGGCGCGCCATATCGCCAAGCTGGCCGAAGCGCCCAAGCTGATTTTCACCACCGCGTTCGATCAATACGCGGTGCAGGCGTTCGAACTCAATGCGATTGACTATCTGCTCAAGCCAATCAAGCAGGAACGCCTGCTGGCCGCCCTCAACAAAGCGCGTGTGGTCAAACCCGAAGCGCTTGATGCGGTTGCTGCCGTCACCCAATCGCGGCGCAAACATTTATCCATTCACGAACGTGGCAAAATAATTCTGGTGCCCATCGACGATATTATTTTTCTCCGCGCCGAGCTCAAGTATGTGACCGTCAAAACCATGGCCAAAGAATATCTGCTCGAAGAATCGCTCACCAAGCTCGAGGAGGAATTCACCGGGCTATTCACACGCATTCATCGCAGCGCCTTAGTAGCGAATAAAGCGGTCGCCGGTTTTGAAAAAGCTATCGAGAGTGAAGCCAGCGAAGCGACTGAGAACGGCGAGGCAAGCGGCACCCACTGGGTCGTCGTGCTCAAAGGCGTGGAAGAAAAATTACCGGTCAGCCGTCGCCAACAGCATGTGATTCGTGAGTTTTGATTCACCCATTTCATCACTGCTAGCCCGCCCCTATGGAAAACACCGTCATCACCAGCCTGCTTCTGCCGATTGCGCTCGGCGTGATTATGCTCGGCTTAGGCTTGTCGCTGACCGTGGCCG
>JAYWCO010000130.1:0-9930 GCA_043780475.1 Burkholderiales bacterium
CTGATTTGCAGACAGCCGCAACCGATGGTGAGTTATGGAAGCTGTGGTACGCCAGCGTACCGCAGCCAGGCGACATGGCTGAGAACATTGAGTTTCGCCTTGCTCAGCGCGAGAAGGGGGCCATGATGCCTTTTGTTGTGCGGCGTTTGGCTGACAATAAAATCGTTGGCTGCACTACGTTTGCGAATATCAATGCCGAGCATCGCCGTGTTGAAATTGGCTATACATGGTATGCAAAATCTGCGCAGCGCACGCCGATCAATACAGAAATTAAGCTGATGATGTTGGCCTACGCATTCGACGAAAAAAAGTGCATTGCGGTAGAGTTCTGCACGCACTGGTTTAATCACCAAAGTCGCGCCGCGATTGAGCGCCTCGGCGCCAAGCTGGACGGGGTGTTGCGCAACCATCGCATTGGTTTGCATGGTGAACTACGCGATACCTGCGCATATTCGATCATCAGCAATGAATGGCCCGCTGTGAAAATCCATTTGCAGCACCTTATGGCTCGCGCTTAACAGGATGCAAGATGCTGATTGATTTTTTTCTGAGCCTAAAACAAGCCAGGCTGCCCGTATCCGTCAAAGAATACCTGATGCTCTGTGAGGCGTTACAGAAGGGTCTTGCGTATGGCAGTGTCAATGAATTTTATTATTTAGCGAGGGCAAGTCTAATCAAAGACGAAGCGCATTTTGATCGCTTTGATCGCGCGTTTGCAGCTTATTTTAAAGGGGTCGAGGCGCTTGATGCTGTATTGGCAAAAATATCGCAGCAATCTATCCCCGAAGAGTGGTTGAAGAAACTCGCTGAACGTTTGCTGTCAGACGAGGAAAAAGCTGAAATTGCGGCACTCGGCGGGTGGGACAAGTTGATGGAGACCCTGAAGCAGCGTCTCGAAGCGCAAAAAGAGCGTCATCAGGGCGGTAACAAATGGATTGGCACTGCCGGCACCTCACCTTTTGGGGCATACGGCTATAACCCGGAAGGCGTACGTATTGGTCAGGATAAATCGCGTAACCGCCGCGCGGTGAAGGTTTGGGACCAGCGTGAATATCGCGACTATGACGATAATGCCGAGCTGGGCGTTCGAAATATACAGTTGGCGCTGCGCCGCCTGCGCAAATTTGCACGCACTGGCGCGGAAGATGAGTTGGACATGGACGGCACTATCAAAGCCACCGCGAACAACGCAGGCTATCTGGATATAAAACTGGTCCCCGAGCGGCATAACCAGGTAAAGGTATTGCTGTTTTTAGACGTTGGTGGCTCGATGGATGAATACGTAAATCGTTGCGAAGCGTTATTTTCTGCCACCAAAACAGAATTCAAACATCTCGAATATTTTTACTTTCATAACTTTATTTATGAATCTGTATGGCGCAACAATCGGTTGCGACACAGTGAAAAATTTTTAACAACGGATGTGCTCAACAAGTACGGCCAAGACTACAAGCTCATTATTGTTGGCGACGCCACGATGAGTCCTTATGAAATACTGCAACCGGGTGGCAGTGTTGAGCATTGGAATGAAGAGCCTGGACATGTCTGGTTTAAACGCATGACTGACTTCTATCGCCGTTCAGTATGGATTAATCCAACGCCCGAGGCACACTGGGCTTGGACTCAATCGGTGAAGCTTACGCAGGAACTTATAGGACAGCGTATGTATCCCATGACGGTTGCGGGCTTGGAGGGAGCAATGAAAGCATTGGTTTAGCCAGCTCGGATTCAATAGAATTTGACCACCGCAAAAAGTGTAAACCTTTGTAAAATCATGACACTTTCTTACTGGTGAGACAAAAAACTCCTTAATCTAAATAATGTGAGTTATTTAAAGGAGCATATCTTGTACATAGCAATATTAGAAGATGATGCAGACATTGCTGGCGTAGTTAAAAATTGGTTATCAGATGCCGGGCATCATTGCCGTATTTTTAATTCGGGAAAAAAATTGACGGCTTGTGTTCCCACGGAATCGTTTGATTTTTTTGTGCTTGACTGGAATGTGCATGATATGTCGGGCCTGGAAGTTGCCCGTTTGCTGCGTGAAGGTAACCGAGCAAATGCACCCATTTTGTTTGTGACTGTACGCAACGCCGAAGCTGACATTGTGTCTGCGTTACATGCCGGTGCAGACGATTTCATGGTTAAACCTATCCGCCGAGGTGAGCTTGTTGCGCGTATCAATGCGCTTGTCCGTCGCTCAACCTACAGCCAGCCTGCGCAGGACGAGCAAATTTTCCCTCCCTATCGGGTAGTACCGTCATCGCGACAAATATTTTTGGGCGAAGACTCAATCGAATTGACCGAAAAAGAATTTGATCTCACGTTCTTTTTATTTAGGAATGCCGGCAAACTTTTGTCGCGCCAGCAGCTTTCCGAGTCCGTTTGGGGACGTCCAGCTTCAGCGATGTCTAGAACCATTGATACTCATATGTCGCGAATTCGCAAGAAATTGAGCATAGAACCCAAGCATGGTTATCGGTTGGTGCCCATATATAACATGGGATATCGGCTTGAAATGCTGCCTAAAAAATAGTGCGTTTTGTGCAGATGGATATGGTGAAATAATCAAAAAAACACTGAATGTGTTGCAGATGCATATTCCGACTAAAATAATGTTTATTAAACATAGGCGGAAAGATATTTAATGAGAATTGCACTGCTAGAAGATGATGTAGATATTGGATCTGCAATGGTGCAATGGTTGGAAAGTGCAGGTCACACTATTCATCATTTTGTGTCAGGTAAAGCCATCGTGCGCGAGGCCGGACGCGAAAGCTATGATTTATTTGTGCTCGATTGGCATGTGCCTGACTTATCAGGTGAAGAAGTACTTAAATGGCTGCGTGAAAAGCAACAATCCACCACGCCGGTTTTATTTGCGACCAGTCGCGACTCTGAAGAAGATATTGTTTCTGCGCTGACGAACGGTGCAGATGATTATATGATTAAGCCCGTACGCCGTTTGGAGTTATTGGCACGCGTCGAAGCGTTATTGCGGCGCGCCCGCCCTAAAGTGGCTGAAACGGACGTCGTTGAGATTTCGCCTTACAGAATTGATGTCGTAAATCGCGTCATTAATTTTAATGGTGATGATATTGAAATGACCGATAAGGAATATGACCTTACGCTGTTCCTGTTCAGAAACATGGGTCGTTTGTTGTCTCGCGGGCATATTTCTGAAAGCGTCTGGGGCCGCAGCGCAGAGGTTCAGTCCCGCACAGTCGATACGCACATCAGCCGTATTCGCAAGAAACTCGAGCTGGGTTCGGAGAGAGGTATTAGATTGACGCCGGTCTACAATTTTGGTTACCGCCTTGAGCGCGTCACGATTGCAGACAAGCCGGTTATTTAGTCAACGCCGGTGACCATCGAGTCGGCGCCAGAACGTCACTGTTGCATCGGCGCCTTTACAGTTACGTATTACCGCTGATCATAACCATAATTATTTTTGCAAAGAAAACGCCATGCTGAATTGCAGGCTACTGTTCAAATGGCTTTGTGTACCTGCATTAAGCGCGAATCTATTATTCAGCTTTAATCTTGACGCACAAGAGCTGCGCTATTACACCCATGTGGCACAGCAGAGCGATACCTTGATCGGTATTGCCAATCGTTATTTAATAAAGCGGCAGGATTGGCAGGCCATTAAAACGGTCAACAGAATCGAAAATCCTAACTATATTCCGGTAGGTACACGTATCCAGATTCCGGTTGCGTTGATGCGTACTGAGCTGGTCAAGGCCGAAATCATTGCCTTACAGGGACAGGTAGATTCCAGCAATGGCGCGCTAGTGGTTGGCAGCAGAGTGGGTGAGGGTGAAAAACTTAAAACAGGCGACAATGGCTTTGTCAGTATTCGTCTTGCCGATGGCTCCATACTCAAGGTGCAATCAAAATCATCGGTTCAACTGGAAAATATGCGTCAGCTTGCCAATACCGGCGGGGTAGGCGATACCATAGTGAAGCTGGATCAAGGCCGCATCGAGACCAGTGTGGCTAAACAAAAGGGACCCGGCGCCCGCTATGAAATTCGCACCCCCACCTCGAACATGGGCGTGCGCGGGACGGTCTTTCGCGTGGGTGGTGATGCGACCGGGAAACTCGCGCTGAGCGAAGTTGTTGAAGGGGTCGTAGGTGTCACCTCAGCTGGCCAGGTAAAAGCGCTATCGTTACCAGCGGGTTTTGGTAGCGTTGTTGAGGCAGGAAAGCCGCCATCAGCGCCCATTGCGCTGCTGCCTGCACCTGACTTAAACGCGGTGACACCAACTTCTTCGAAACCGCAATTGCGCGTTCAATTTCCTGCTGTAGCACTGGCACAGGGCTATCGAGGCCAGGCTGCGACTGATGACGCATTCAATAATCTGATCGTTGATGTGATTGTAGCGACGCCCTTGATTGATCTGACGGGCCTGCCAGATGGCAAACTATTTTTACGGGTGCGAGCAATAGACCAAAATGGCTTGGAAGGTAAAGACGGCGTTAAATCGGTGGTGGTTAAAGCGACCCCGGCGCCGCCTTTATTATCGTACCCAGCCGACAAAGCTCAAATGGGTTCAGCGCAGATGCGGTTTGAATGGATAAAAGCTGTGGAAGCGGTCAGTTATTTATTACAGATAGATCGTAACGAGATTTTTCTCGCGCCACTTATCAATAAAAAAATAATAGCGGCTAGCGTCTTCACGCCTCAAATGCCGTTAGCGCCCGGCCCATATTATTGGCGGGTTGCCAGCGTGCGCGCGAACGGCGAGATCGGGCCGTTTAGTGATGTGCAGCTTTTTACGGTACGAGATGCCGCGATCAAGCTTGATATTCCAAATATCAAAGGGGCCGACGCGCGTTTCTCCTGGAGCGGAAAGCCTGGGCAGTTCTACCAGTTCCAGTTATCGCAAACAGAGCGGTTTACTAAAATCGTCGCGGATCGTGTAGTTGATAAAACCGAAGTGGTGATCGACGGTTTGGCCAAAAATGTCTACTACATCAGAGTCCGGGCAATCGATAAGCCGCCTGCCAAGCCAGCCGATTCCACCGCGGAATATAAAGGCGTCTGGAGCGACACCATACAAGTCGAAATATTCGGCTCGATATTTTGAATGAGGCTGGTGCGCTTTCATGTTGTAACGGGTAAAGCTACCCTGACATGCTGATACCGTATTTGCTGGTGCTCTGCGTGTGAAGATTTCAGCTATGCAAAATCTATCACCCACGTTGCCACGCATATCTCGCATCATACGCATATTGCGTCACCCAGTGATCCGTGAATGGTTGGTGATTATGCTGTTACTCACGACTGCCGCGTCATTGGCGCTACGAGGAGAATGGTTTTCGCGACTTGACCAAACGCTTTATGATCAAGCCATCAGCCTTTGGCAGCGCCCGGCTCAGCGCGATATTGTGATTATTGGTATTGATGAGGAAAGCTTGCGGCAATTTGGGCGCTGGCCATGGCGGCGAAATATCCACGCAACCTTGCTTGAGTATCTTGCACCGGCAGGCGCGAAGGTGGTGGCGCTGGATCTTATTCTGTCAGAGGCGGATCAGCGAGACCCAGCAGGCGACGTATTGCTCGCGCAGGCTATAAAACATAATCAACGAGTGGTGTTACCGATTACGGCCCGTGTCAGCGATGAAAATCTGACTGGCGAAGCACAACCCATAGCCGAATTTGCGCAGTCTGCCGCCAGACTGGGACATATCACCACTCAGCTCGATTCCGATGGGGTTGTGCGCCTGGTTTTTCTGCGCGCCGGGATGAGCAATGCCCGCCACGATCTGCTCGCGCTAGCTGCCCTTGCCGTTGCCGAACCCGCGCACTGGGCAAATCCTGCCGCGTTGCCTGGCGAGCTAGTGCCCCATACCAAAGCGAGAGGAATTTTGTGGGCAACCGATCATGCCTATTTGATCCCCTATGCGGGCCCACCGGGACATTTTAAGGCGCTGCCCTACTTTGCAGTGTTACGCGGAGATTACGCGCCTGCTTTCTTCAAAGACAAAATCGTTTTGGTGGGCATGACGGCATCGGGTCTAGGTGATGAATTTCCCACCCCTGTTTCAGGACTTGAGCGTGCGATGTCGGGAATCGAAATTCATGCAAATGTTTTGCAGGCACTACGCGAACGTATTGACCTAAAGCGCATGTCTTTGTGGCTGTCAGCCGCGCTGACCATCAGCATTCTGCTATTTTTAATGCTGGCCTATCTATGGCTAAGTCCACGCCAATCTATTGCGCTCACGGCATTACTGGGCATCGCCATCATTTTGTCGACAATGCTGCTATTTCGCTACGGTGCGGTATGGGCGCCGCCGGTGCCATTGCTGTTTGGCTTAATCTTCGCATATCCGCTATGGAGCTGGCGCAAACTAGAAGCTACTCAGCGCTATCTCAATGAAGAGCTGAATAGCCTGGAGCGAGAGCCCAGTATGGTTGCATTGGAAACAACACCCGCGCTACACACCTTGGCACCACAGCAACAAGGTATATTCGTGCCGGATGTGGTTGAGCAACGCATCGTTGCCTTACGTAACGCAACCCAACGTCTACGAAATTTAAACCGCTTTGTCGTCAATAGTATTGAAAGCCTGCCTGCGGCGGCGCTCGTAACGGATTTCAACGGCAAAGTGATGTTGGCGAATACCAGCGCAGATCGCCTGTTTGATGAGCGCTTGGCGACCGCCAAGCCGCTACAAATGTTGACCGAGCAGCGACAAACTTTACCCAAGTCGCAACCATTAAATGGGTGCGATGTATTTGACTTGATGGAGCAGATCCAGCATCACGAAACTCGTAGCTGGCGGGAGCTGTGGGCCAGCGTTGCGGACAATATGAGCGTGATCACGGTTGAGGCTATGGATAGCGATGATCGCGAATATCTGGTGCAAATTGCGCCATCGTTTTCGAACACTGGCCAGCATACCGCGACGATTGTGACCTTAACCGATATTTCGCCGCTGCGTGAATCCGAGCGCCGCCGCGACGAGGCATTGCGTTTCCTGTCTCACGATATGCGTTCACCGCAGGCATCCATTCTCACCCTGCTTGAAATGAAGCGGGATGATCCCGCCAGCATAACCAATGAAAAGCTGCATGATCGGATTAACCGCTACGCTCGTCGCACACTGACGTTGGCTGATGATTTTTTGCGGTTGGCCAAGGCAGAACGATCCAAGCCGCAGGATTTTGAGCCACTAGATTTGAGCGAGTTATTGCTCAATGCCACTGAGGAAGGCTGGTCATTAGCTTCGGCAAAAAATATCAAGGTGGTTGGCGATGTCCTATCTAATGAAGCATGGGTGAGTGGTGATCGCGATATGCTCACGCGAATGTTGGTGAATCTATTGTCCAACGCGATCAAATACAGCCCGCCGCACACTAGTGTGATATGTCGTCTGCGCCTGGAGGCTGCAACCTGGGTGATGGAAATTATTGACCAGGGCTACGGCATTGCGGCGGCTGATATATCCAAGCTGTTCACGCGCTTCGCACGTATTCGGCAGGAAGGACAACCAGAAGAGGACGGGATTGGCCTTGGTCTGGTATTTGTGAAAACCGTGGTGCTGCGCCATAACGGCACTATTTCGGTAGACAGCAAGACTGCCGCGATGGGAAGCGCAGTTGAAACTGTAGTTGAAAGCGCAGCCGCTATCACTAAAGAAATTCAGCGTAGTGGCACCACCTTCACTGTAAGGTTGCGGGCAATTGAGCCGCCTGTGGATTAGTCGTGGTTAATTTAAGTCACGGCCTGAAAGCAGTAAACACCATCTGCGTCCTGTATGCGTTTAGCGCGGCCTGCGTACCAAAGATAATGTAAATGCGCAATCGCCTCTCCCATCGCAAATACCAGTTGATGGTTATCCAGCTCGCGCTTGAACAGTACCGGTAGAATTTCCGCCGCAGATTTAGGTTCACGGATAGCCGCCACTAATTCTGCCAGTCGTTGCTCGTGATGCAGCGCCAACGCAGCAATTCGTTCATGCAGGCCAGTAAAGACCCGGTCATGTGAGGGCAATACCAGCGTAGCAGCGGGCAGGGGCAAAAATTTATGCATGCTGTCAAGGAACTGCTTGAGCGGGTTTGCCGTCGGCTGATTGCCCCATACGCCCACATTGGTAGTAATGCGGGGCAGCACCTGATCGCCCGAAATCAGTACGCTATCTGTGGTTGCGTTTGCGGCTGTGCCGCCAGCCGCAAACAGCACTGCATGCTCAGGCGCGTGGCCAAATACGGTCATCACCGACCATTCCCGCTTACCAATGCGCAATGTATCGCCGTCCATGAGCCGATGATATTGACGCGGTACTGTCGGCACGCCGCGTTTGTAGGCATTGCTGCGTTCAGTTTGCGCCGCGGCAAAATCAGGACGAGCCCGCGCTAGCCCGTGAGCCGTAAAAAGCGCCGCCGTATTGGCGCGATCAAATCCGGACGTGTCTTCAGTGGCCGCGTGAGCCGACAAAAATTCAGCCGCAGTCATCCATACCGGCGCACCGGTACGCTCATGGAGCCATGCGGCACAACCCACATGATCGGGGTGATAGTGCGTAACGATAATGCGCTTGACGGGCAGGCCCCGCATGGTTTCAACAAAGTGCTGTTCCCACCATGCGTGCGTTTCAGCAACGCCATAGCCTGTATCAACAATGGTCCAACCTGGGCCGCTACCATCACGATCACCATGACCTTCAGCATCAGTGCCCGCATCATCGTCCTCCAGCAACCACAAATTAATGTGATCGAGCTTGAACGGCAATGGCATGCGAATCCAGTAAATACCCGGCGCCACCAAAATAGACTGGCCCGGCGCCGGCGGGCTTTCGTGAGGGTAGGTAATCATCAGCTATCTGCCTGCGTTGTCCTCCTGTTCATGCAAGAGGCCCTGAGGTGTAATTGAAACGCTACTTGGTCATCGCCACAAACACCCCGTCCCAATTTTTGCCGGGCGGGTTGATTTTGAAATTAGCAATGCGTTGCAGATAGACCTTATAAACCTTACGCTGTGGATCGGCTTGCGCAAGCACCATCAACAGCCGCTCGGCATCATCCCAGCGCTGCTCTTTATAGCGATCCAGGGCGCGGTGAAAACGATCAATTTCGTCCAGTATCTGATCGACAATTTCGCCTTTCATTCCCACTGGTTCAAAAATGCTGATGGGTTCTAATTTGCCTTTGACGCGAATTCGATCAAGCTCGCGATAAACCACCAGCGGCACGGTATTGACGATATTTTCAGAAACCAGAATGCCGACGCCATATTCCTTGGTCTGCCCTTCAAGCCGCGCCGCCAGATTGACAGCATCGCCCATCACGGTATACGCGCGACGGAATGTGGAGCCCATATCACCGACGCTCATAATCCCGCAATTAAGACCTACGCCGATTTCTAGTTTCGGCCAGCCGCGCTTGAGATATTCGGGGCCAATTTCCTTGATCCTTTTTTGCATGGCCAGCGCCGACAAAAGCGCGTGCTCTGCATGCTTTTCATCCTTCAGTGGCGCACCCCAAAACGCCATAATGGCATCGCCGATATATTTGTCGATGGTGCCGCGCTGTACCTGAATCGTTTCGGTCATCACCGTGAGATAGTCGTTCATCATCGCGGTAAGTTCAGTTGCAGACAAGCCTTCGGAAATGGACGTGAAATTACGCACATCGGAAAACAGCACCGTCATGTCACGGCTCTCGCCCTGGGTGGAATAGTTAGCCGGATTTTTAGCCATTTCTTCCACCAGTTCTTTCGGTACATAGGTGCCGAAAATACCGGTGATCTGGCGTTTGGAACGGGCCTCAATAAAAAAGCCGTAAGCCATGTTAAAAAGGTAAAGTATGCCGATCATGAGCAGTGGCATTGCCAGCGGCAGTATGAGACTTTGGCTCCACCAGTAAAGGTTAAACGCAATCAGCAGCGCGGCGATTGCCACCACCGAAACTGTTGA
>JAYWCO010000131.1:0-8106 GCA_043780475.1 Burkholderiales bacterium
GCTAACATGCTAGCCAGAACGATAGTGATACTCTTTATAAGGCGATTCATTGACATTTCTCCTTGAATGATAAGCCGACCATTTTATCGGTATCAGAAAAACGCAACAGAACAAAAATAAGCGGACAGCGGTTGCGAACTGTTACAAAGTCCAATGCAATGTGAAAAATCGCACACTTTGGAAATGCCGTTATTCGTTCGCAAATAACGGCGCGTATTAATCACCGGATAAAATGGCTACTCTCGCTATTTAAAGTAGTCCGCTTTCATCTTAACGAATAGTTAAGTGCCAATGTGACTAACGATCAATGGCACAGATGATGCAAGAAATGGCTTGGGACTGTGCAGACGCCATCACTGGGCCTTCGACAAGGGATTGTTTGGAGTTGATAAGTACAGAAAGATTCGAGTTCCTAATCGGGTTAGGACTATCAGTGCTAATAGCGAATTAGTAGCTATGGATGGAAATACAATAACTGAATCCAGCGCAGCAAACTTGAAAGCAGACTTTGATGCTTTAGCTTGGCACATGAAGAATCTTGTTGCCAAGTTCGACTAAGCTCAATCGGAAAAGAAAATAAGCTGAAGCATATCACCAAGCTGCTCACTAACTTGCTGTAAATTCAGCCTGAAAATCGCGATATGTGTCACCACTTGCGATGAGTGCGCGAACAATTAAATCCAGTGAAACCGAAGAGTCACCCGCTTCTATTTTGGTAATCCACGATTGGCTCGACTTCATGCGTTGCGAGAAATCAATTCGCGAAAACTTGCGCTTTATGCGCGCTCCTTTCCTGACTTATCAGCGCAAATTTCAGCGTGACGAGCTGTGTTTCTTCCTCGCTTAATTGCAAAAAATCTTAAGCATTACCGACCTTCCAATCAGCGCTCTTCAGGCGCTATAGTCTGTTAATCTTCATCGCATTTTTCTTCTTGCTGATTTATTTTTAGTTTTCAACTTCGAGCTACGCTAACCTAACAGCTTGGGTTGCTTCATGATGCGTTGGACTGCATGCAATATTGACTTATTTTTAGCGCGTACAGCGCGTAAAATCTTTTCACCCCATCCAAAGGATTTCCTATGCACCCCACCTACATTATCCCCGGCCTGCGCACGCCTTTTTGCAAAGTGGATGGCCCGCTTAAGGGTTTTGATGCGATCGAGATGTCGGTGCCGGTGGTGCAGGCGATGTCAGCTATCGCGAGGCCGGATTTGATAGTTTGGGGCACGGTGATTCCAAGCCTGCGCTGGAGCAATATTGCGCGTGAGGTGTTGATGGATGCAAAGCTGGATGCGACGATTCCGGCCTACTCGACGGTGCAGGCGTGCTCAACCTCGATGGTCGGCGTGTTCCAGGCGGCGGGACTGCTGAGCGAGCATGCACCGCTTGCGATGGTGGGGGGTGTGGAGGCGATGAGTCAGGTGCAGATCGGCTTGACGCAGGGTTTTTCAAACTGGTTACGTGCGGTGATGCAAGCGCGCACCTTCGGGCAGCGGCTGGATGCAATCGGGAATATTAAATTCAAAGACGTCCGGCTCGATATTCCGAGCGTGAAAAATCGCTCGACTGGCAAGAGCATGGGCGAGCATTGCGAGGAGATGGCCAAACGGTGGAATATCCCGCGTGATGCGCAAGACCGCCTCGCCTACCAGAGCCACGCACGTGCGGTGAAGGCGATGAGCGATGGCTTCTTTGACGATCTCATCATCAATATCAACGGCACCGCCAAGGATGGCATTCCGCGCGCCGATTCCACGCTGGAAAAGCTGGCGACACTGAAACCGGCGTTTGACCGCAGCGGTGGCGGCACTATCACCGCCGGAAATGCCTCGCCGCTCACCGATGGTGCTGCCGCCATCTGGGTGGCTAATGAGCAGGGCTTGGCCAAGCTCCCGACTGATGCCATACATGTGAAGCTGCTCGATTATGAAATAGCGGGCGTCGATCTTTTTACCGAAGGCTTGCTGATGGCACCGGCCTACGCGATCCCGCGCCTGCTCGCCCGCCATGGTTTGATGCTGACCGATATTGATCTATGGGAAATTCATGAGGCATTCGCCGCGCAAGTGCATTGCAACGTGGCCGCGATCGAAAATGAATCGTTCCTGCGAGAAAAAGTAAATGTGAATAATCCGCTCGGCAAATTTCCGTGGGATCGCTTGAATCCGCATGGCGGCAGCGTGGCTATTGGTCATCCCTTCGGCGCCACCGGCGCGCGCATCCTCTCGCAAGCCAGTAAAGAACTCGCCGCCATGGGCCCTGGCAAAAAAGCCATCGTCAGCATTTGTGCGGATGGCGGGTTGGGCACGGTGGCGTTGCTTGCGAGTGTGTAATTTTTTTGATGGCAGTTGATTCATGGCGGCCGCAAATCCCTCCCGGCCTCCCTTTTAAAAAGGGAGAAGTCGGCACTTTGGGGAAAGTGAAGTGATACTGCTGGTGGCCGTTAGAAAAAGTCTGGTAGGCCAGATTGCCGCAGGCTACCTGCCATTCCCAGACGATTGAAACCGCGTCACGTAGCGCCTTTGCCAACCCCCAACGTGACCTAAAATAAATTCGGCACCATAAAAACCTACATTAACTGGAACGGATACACCTTCCCTAGCTTCAGTATTTCGGTCAGCTCATCCAGGGCTGTGCGGCATTCGTTTAACAACTGTGGATCGGCCAGGTCAGCTTCAGCCAGGCGGTCTCGGTAGTGGCTTTCGACCCAGGTATTGAGTTGAGCAAATAGTGTGTCGCTCATTAGCACAGCAGGATTCACCATCGCCGCTTCCTGCTGATTCAGCTCTACCCGCAGGCGCAGGCAGGCTGGCCCGCCACCGTTGCGCATGCTCTCGCGCAGGTCGAATGCCAGCAGCTCTTTAATCGGCGTATCGAGCGTTAGCAGCTTTTGTAAATAAGCCCAAACACCTGCATGGGCGTGGCATTCTTCGGGGATGACCAAGGCCATTTGGCCATCAGCGCGGGTCAATAACTGGCTGTTGAAAAGGTACGACGAAACCGCATCGGCCACGCTTACCTCAGCGGTGCTGACTTCAACAATATGAAAAACCGCACTGGTGGAAGCGGCAAATTTTGCGCGCAGCTCTGCGTACACACTCGCTTGATTCAGAAATGCCTGCTCATGACAAAACAGCACATTGCCATTGCCGACGGCGATGACATCGTTATGAAATACGCCGGCATCAATGACATCCGGATGTTGTTGTGAAAATACCGTGCGGGCCTCAGCAAGCCCGTGCAAACGCGCTACGGCCTGTGATGCTTCCCGCGTTTGACGTGCCGGGAAGCGCTTCGGGGCCGGCGCCTGTAAATCAAAACCCGATGCGCCGTAAACAAAAAACTCTACGCCGACTTCGCCATAAATGCTGCTGAATCGATTGTGATTAGCAGCACCTTCATCACCCATCTGCGGACAGCTTGGCAGCGCTGGATGATGGGAAAAATGTGCATCGCTGGCGAACATCGCGCGCAATATTCGGCCGGTGGTCGCATGCTCAATGCTGCGATGAAATTTATTGTTAAGATTCGCGACCGTGAAATGCACCCGACCATCGTGGCTATTGGCGCTCGGACTCACCGTGGCTGCATTCGCCGCCCACATTGGGGACGCGGATGACGCACCGCTTAACAACAACGGTGCCTGTTTGGCCGCCGTGCGAATGATCTCGGCATCGGAGCCTGCAAACCCCAACGCACGCAGCGTTATGATGCAGGGCCGCTCATGCGGAGCGAGCACGCCCTGCTTGAAGCCGCGATCATGCAGCGCTTTCATTTTAGCGAGCCCCTGCAACGCCGCTACCTTTGGGTTTGCCACCGCGCCCTGATTGTTTTTCGACGCGATATTGCCAAACGATAAGCCACTGTAATTATGGGTGGGCCCGACGAGGCCATCAAAATTATATTCGAAGGTGGTACCGGGGTTGTTACTGAAAATGCTCATAAGTTTAAACCCGGACTGAGTTTTTCAGGCAGGACGATGGTTTCACTTTCCAGTGAGGCTTGCGGATAAGCGCAATAATCGGCTGCATAGTAAGCACTGGCGCGGTGGTTGCCGCTGGCGCCCACGCCGCCGAATGGCGCCGTACTGGACGCACCCGTGAGCGGGCGATTCCAGTTAACGATGCCGGCCCGGATGCCCTGTGCAAAGATTTCGTATTGCGATTTATCGTCGGACAGCAAACCCGCTGCCAGGCCGTAGCGGGTCTTATTGGCTAGCCTAATCGCTTCAGCAAAACTGACATAACGAATCACCTGCAGCAGTGGGCCGAAGTGCTCTTCATCGGGCACATCAATGTTGGTCGTGTCAATAATCGCGGCTGAGAGTAATGCCGTCCCCGCTGCTAGCGACTTCATTTCGAGTAGTGATTTCGCGCCACGTTTTATAAAGCCAGCTTGCGCATCGAGCAACGATTGCGCGGCTTTCAGCGACACCACCGCGCCCATAAACGGCGCAGGTTCCGCATCGAATGCGCCGACGGTCAGGCGCGAGGCCACATCCACCAGGCGGGCCAGCAATTTATCACCGGCCGCACCCTGCGGCACCAGCAAACGCCTCGCACAAGTACAGCGCTGGCCTGCGGAAATAAAAGCCGACTGGATAATATGATAAACCGCTGCATCAATATGGCTGCTGTTATCAGCGATATTGCCAACAATGAGCGCGTTATTGCCGCCCATTTCCAGCGCCAGAATTTTATTCGGTTGGCCTGAAAACTGTTGATGCAGGGCGTGGCCCGTAAGCGAGCTACCGGTAAAAAACAGGCCATCGATTTCAGCATGGCTCGCCAATGCAACACCCGTATCACGCGCGCCCTGCAACAGGTTTAGCACACCAGCAGGCAAGCCTGCCTGCTGCCAAATTTCAACTGTGGCCTGCGCGCTTGCCGGCGCCAATTCACTGGGCTTGAAGATGACCGTGTTGCCCGCCAGCAATGCAGGAACAATATGCCCGTTCGGCAAATGGCCAGGGAAATTGTACGGCCCGAATATCGCCACGACTCCATGCGGACGATGGCGCAGTATCGCCGCGCCCTCAGGCTGTGCGGTGACCCTGGTGCCGGTGCGCTCATGGTAGCTTTTAATTGAAACATCAATCTTGCCGATCATGGTAGCTACTTCAGTCAACGCTTCCCACATCGGCTTGCCGGTCTCGCGGCCAATGGTCTGGGCGAGATAAATTTTTTGCTCACTCAATAGCTGCGCAAATTTTTTGATGATGGCTTCACGTTGCGCAAAGGTTTGCTGTGACCATATGGTGAATGCAGTACGCGCCGCATGCGCTGCCTGCGCCACATCGTCCGCAGATGACGCGCAACCATGCCACACCGCTGCATTAGTGGCGGGATTGATAGAAGAAAATTTAATATCTCCGCCTGCCTGCCATTGCCCGTTGATCCAGTTTGTTTTCATGTAGGATGCTTTATTTTATAGAGTATGAATGGCTTGAACACCAATAGGGACGGAGTGTTTCAGACTTTTCCCTGCGTAACCATGCAATAAAAGTGGCGCCACGCGGTCTTCAATCCTATGCGGCAACGCGGTCTTCAACCGTATACGGCCATACGATCTTTAGGCGATAAAGTCACCGCCCGAACCGTGTCACCAGCGTTCACACCGAGTGATTGCGCTTCTTCTGCCGAGAGCGGAAATGTTTCCCCTGATGGCTCACTCCGCACCAGCATTACGCGAAAGTGGGTCAGCCAGGTATTGGCAACCAGATAATTTTTGGGTGGTGCCATGGTTAAAGATGAATCAGCGGTATTTTTTGCCTCAATAACCACCTTGAATAAGCGGCTCTTGGCAACGGCGTCAATATCTTCTACATCGCATTCAACTGCCGGGCCTGCATCAAAAATATCGACATGGCCTTCAAAGCGGAAGCCTTCGCTTTCTAGCATTGAAAGTGCCGGCTTGGTCAGCTCATGGGTTTGGCCGATCACGGCTTGCGCGGCGGGTGTTAGGAACGAGCTGTATAGCGGATGCTTGGGCATCAGCTCGGCAACGAATGATTTTTTACCGATGCCGGTGAGGTAATCCGCATCCTTGAATTCCATCGAGAAAAAATGGCGGCCCAGGCTTTCCCAAAACGGCGATTTACCTTCTGCATCCGATACCCCGCGCAGCTCGGCAATGATTTTTTTGGAGAAGCGTTCACGAAATTGGGCGATGAACAGGAAGCGACATTTTGAGAGCAGGCTGCCGTTCTTGCCCTGGCGATAATCAGCATCAAGAAACAGGGAACACAATTCACTCTGGCCGGTATGATCGTTCGATAAAAACAGCGTCGGGGTTTGCGTAAAAATGCCCAGCTCCTGCGAGGCATGTACCACCTGCCCGACGCGATACGAATACCACGGCTGACGCAGGCCGACGGCCGCCGCAATCGCGCAAATGCCGACAAGTTTATGGCTCGCCGTATCTTCCAGCACAAACACAAAAATCTGTTCTGCACGCTCGGAGGTGCCTGCAAACGTGGCGAGTGATGCATCGATGCGCGCTTGCAACAGTTCTTCATTGGCAGGCAAGGTGGTGAGGCCAACACCAGCATTACTGGCGAGATGGAATAGCGCACCCAGATCTGCCGCCGCAATCGGGCGAATAATCATCATCGTGCAGCTCCTGTAGGTGCTGCGTGACCCGATGCGCCGAGCGGCGCAACCCGGACATCATCGCCCGGCTTTAGCTGCAGGCTGGCAGCCACGGCCGGCGCAATTAACAATGCGTTAGCTTCAATGCTGGCGTTCGCAATCGTTGCTCTAAACATATCAGCGGCGATATTGGCCACCAGATAAGGCGCGGCTGCATTTGTTTCCGCGCCAGCGCTCAGCTTGACCTGCAATCGGCGATTAGTTTGAATCGTTCGCAAGGTTTGCAGCCGCGCTTCTACCGTGGGGCCGCCGTCAAAAATATCAACATAGGTATCGGCTTCAAAACCTTCATCCAGCAGAATCGAGAATGGCAATTCCGCCACGGGATGCAACTGACCAATCGCCAATTGCGCCGCCGCCGGCAGTAGCGGCACGTAAATGGGATATTGCGGCATGAGCTCGGCGATGAAGGTTTTGCTGCGTCCGCCGGAAAGCTGCTCGGCTTGCGGATATTCCATATTAAAAAAACGTCGACCCACCGCATTCCAGAACGGTGAATGGCCTGATTCATCGCACAGGCCGGGGTTTTCAGCGGCGAGCTTGTCGGCAAAGCGCTGCGGAAATTCTGCCATGTAGAGCAGGCGCGCCCGCGACAACAACTGCGGCCACTCGGTATGTTCATACGCAGGATCAATGTAGAACGAGGTCAGCAACGAGAGCCCGGTTAGATCATGGCAAAGATGCAGCGCGTGAATTTTATTACTGACTTTTAATTCCTGCGAGGCATGCACAATGATTTCGTTTCGATAGCTGTAAAAACGATCATGAAAACCTGCCGAGGCAACAATCCCGCTGGTGCCGACAATTTCACCGGTGGCCGCGTTTTCAAGGACGAAGAAATAAATCTCTTCGCCGTTCACATCCACATCGGATGAGAACGAATGCACTGACGAACGAATCTTGTCGTACAACTTTTCGCGATCAGGCGGCAACGAAGTAATGCCCACCGCGCTTACCGCCGCGATACGTTCAATCGCGGGCAGGTCGGCCATTTCACAGGGTCGAAGAATTAACATTTTAGGGAACTGAAGATGGGGGAAGTCATTAAATTTAGGCGGCCACTGAGGTTTCTGCGGCCAGCAATTCAGCAACGGCTGCATCAAAGCGCTTCATGCCTTGCTCAACATCTTCCTGCGTAATGACCAGCGGCGGCGCCAGGCGAAGCACATTCGGGCCCGCAATCAGGATCATCAAGCCCTGCTTTTCGCAGGCCTTTACAAAGTCCTTGCCGCGCCCCGCCCATTTTTCAGCCAGCTCGGCACCGATCAGCAAGCCCTGACCCCGCACCTCTTTAAACACACCGTACTTGCGATTGATTTCATTAAGCATGGCAAAAAACTGATCATGCCGGGCAGCGACGTTGGCGAGGGTTTCCGGCGCACTGATAATATCGAGCACCGCCAGGCTGACCGCACATGCCAGCGGATTGCCGCCGTAAGTGGTGCCATGCGAGCC
>JAYWCO010000132.1:0-1753 GCA_043780475.1 Burkholderiales bacterium
TTCAGAAAGATTCAGCACTTTGGCGACATTCAAATAATCCTGCGGCACGCGTGACACACCCACAGCAGTGTTGATAATCATCGGCCAGATGGCAGAAATAAAAATCACCCAAATGGCCGCAGGGTTAGCCGCCTTGAAAACCAGCAAGCCGATTGGTAGCCATGCCAGCGGTGATACCGGGCGCAGCAAGCTGATGATCGGTGAAAACATCGCATTCAAAAAATCGACACGACCAATTAGGAAACCAACCGGAATACCGATCAACGCGGCTAAACTAAAACCAATACCGACACGTTGTAGCGAGGCCAAAATATTCCAGCCAATACCCTGATCATTGGGCCCCTTGATGTAAAACGGTTTTGAAAAAAGCTCCACCGCCGACCACCAGGTTTTAAGCGGACCCGGCAGGCGATCACCGCTGGTCTGCGCCAGAATAGCCCACACCCCGATCAACAGCAGCATGCCAAGCAGTGGGGGCAGAACTACCTCGATCATGCGCATTAGCGTACGGCTCATCGGTCTCCTTCGGGCTGGCACGACCGCGAGTTTGGGGGAGGCCGAAGCTGAAGGGGTTTCTGCTTTGGCTGGGGTTGTTGCAACAGCCACCTCAACAGTGGTGGCGGGATCAATCAGGGCATCGTTGGCGGCGGCACTCATCATATTTTCCTGGCGGATTGTTGAATTCTCAATGACTAATGGCTACCCATAAAACTAGGCTTTTATTTTGAAACTGGACGCGTATTTCTTCGGATCTTTACCATCCCACACCACACCATCAATTAATTTCGAGGTGCGCATCACCTCCTTAGGCACGGGGGTTTTGGTCATGGCGGCAGCTTGTTTGTAGATCTCGATCTGATTGATTTCTTTTGCAACTTTTAAATAATCAGGCTCTTCTTTCAGCAGGCCCCAGCGCTTGTGCTGGGTGAGGAACCACATGCCGTCGGACAAGTACGGGAAATTCACAGTGCCTTCTGCGTAAAACTTCATGTAGTCCGGGTCTTTCCATTTTTTGCCGAGACCATTTTCATAGTTGCCTTCAAGCCGCTGGTCGATCACCTCCACCGGGCAATTCACATAGGATTTATCAGCAATAATCTCGGCCACTTTTTTTCGATTGGCCATCACATCAATAAATTTACTGGCGTCCAGCAGAGCCGCCGTCATCGCGCGTGCGGAGTTGGGATTTTTCTGCACAAATTCGCCGGTGGTGCCTAGGGTTTTTTCCGGATGATCTTTCCAAATGCCCTGCGACGTTTCTACGGTGAAGCCTATCTTGTCGTAAATGGCACGGTTATTCCACGGCTCACCAACACAGAAACCATCCATATTGCCGACCCGCATATTGGCGACCATTTGCGGAGGCGGCACGACGATATTTTTCACATCCTTGAACGGGTCAATGCCATAGGTTGCCAACCAGTAGTAAAGCCACATCGCGTGGGTGCCGGTGGGGAATGTCTGCGCGAAGGTGTATTCCGCTTTGTTTTTATCCATGAATGATTTCAGCTCGGCGCCGCTTTTCACACCCTTGTCGGCAAATTTATTGGCGAGGGTAATCGCTTGACCGTTCTGATTGATATTCATGAGCACCGCCATGTCTTTTTTCGGCCCGCCGATACCCAGATGCACGCCGTAAATCAGGCCGTATAAAACATGTGCTGCGTCGAGCTCACCGTTCACTAATTTATCGCGCACGGCCGCCCAGCTGGCTTCCTTGCTGGGAATAATTTTGATCCCATATTTTTCATCG
>JAYWCO010000133.1:0-18685 GCA_043780475.1 Burkholderiales bacterium
TTGTATTTGCACGCTGCCACCAAAAATATTCATTTCGCCAAACAAATGGGTCTGGACAGCAAATACACATTGCGGCGCAGCCCGCCGGAGAACTTGCCCGACGCCAATGCTGTGCAATAGCGCAGCCATTGTTTGGCTGCATGCTCAACAAAAAGCTTTGGTGCCCTCGACACGAATCGAACGTGTGACCCTCCCCTTAGGAGGGGGATGCTCTATCCACTGAGCTACGAGGGCAGTTGCTGCGGCTGTGTTGTGACATCAAACAGCATCAAGCACTGCGGATTTTACGCGTAAAATCTCGCTATGCCTAACGATGTAAATGCAAATTCCAGTGCGAACAATCCTGCGGTAAATCATCTGGAAGTGCGCCCCGCTCAAGGCGGCATGCCCGATGCGCTAACTTTGCCAGTAAACACGCCCAGGCTCCCGGCCAGTATTTATGTCATTGGCGCGGTAAGTATGCTGAACGACTTTGCGACTGAAATGGTCACGCCGCTCATCCCGATTTTGCTAGCGACCACACTGGCGGCGGGCCCCGTGGTGCTGGGTTTGATTGAGGGCTTGGCGAACGCGGTGGCGAGCTTTGTGCAACTGGGCTCGGGGCGATTTTCCGATGCGCGCGGCGGCAGGCGCAAACCGCTGGCGGTAACGGGCTATCTGGTGTCGAACCTGATGCGTCCGCTTATCGTGCTAGCCACCTTGTGGTGGCATGTGGTGTTGATACGTTCGCTGGATCGCGTCGGCAAAGGTTTGCGTAATGCGCCACGTGACGCGTTGATTACTGATTTGGCGCCGCCGTCATTACGCGGGCGGGCGTTCGGTATCCATCGTGCGTTTGACAATCTGGGCGCGGTCGGTGGCGCCTTGATTGGCGCCATGGTGATGGTCGTTTTTTCAGCGAATCTGCAAGATATTGTGCTGCTGTCCGTGGTGCCGGGTCTGTTATGTGTCGCGTTACTGGCGTTCGCGGTGCAGGAACCTAAAAAAAATGTGCATGCTGTACCGATGACATGGCGGCTGAACTGGCGCGATGTGCCCACCGCCATGCGTGGCTATTTGTTTACCGTCATGTTGTTTACGTTTTCGCGCACGGCAGAACTCTTTATCGTGCTGCGCGCGCATGAGCTGGGCGCTTCAACGGCGCACGCATTATTGCTATGGGCGGCGCTCAATTTTGTGAAAATTTTTGCGAATGTCGGTGGCGGTATTTTAGCGGATCGTTATGGGCGCTTCGCGTTGCTTGTGCCGGGGTGGGCGTTGCACAGCGCGGCCATGCTGGGTTTTTGTTTTGTCGATAGTATTTTCACGTTATGGCTGGCGGTGATCTTTTTTGGCTTTGCGATGTCGGTAAGCGAAGGCGTTGAGCGCGCCGTGATTGGTGAACATGCCAAGCTGGAAGCGCGCGGTACCTTATTTGGCTGGTATTACGCGCTGGTGGGGCTGGCCTCCATCCCGGCTGGTCTGCTGCTCGGCTGGTTGTGGCAAACAATGGGTGCAACCACAGCTTATGGCTTTGCGGCGGGCTTGGGGCTGATCGCTACACTCATCCTGCAATTTGGCGTGGTGCCGCAGATTTCGCGCGAGCGGGTTTAACCATAAACCAGGTTATTTATCTCACCTGCTCACACCGCGCTGCACTTCGCAGGTAACATCGCGACTTCGCCCGATATTGACCCGCCAATGGTTGTGACGCAGACCTGCTATCCAATCTGCTTTAATTGTTGAATCTGATTATTGAATCTATAACCGCATATGCCTATTTTCCACGTTAAAAAACTTTCGCTCGCCTTCGGTGACGCCAAGCTGCTGGATCAAGTTGATTTTGCAATCGATGCCAACGAGCGCATCGCCCTGGTGGGGCGCAACGGCACGGGCAAATCCAGCCTGCTTAAAATTATTGCAGGCGAGGTTAAGCCCGATGATGGTGATGTGGCCCGCTCGCCCACACTCAAGCTTGCGTATGTGCCACAAGAGCCGCATTTTGATCAAACCCTGACGGTGTTTGATGCGGTCGCGGTTGGGCTGGGCAGTGCGGCGACGGATTTAATCGCTTACCACCACGCCTTGCACGATGCAGGCGAGGGTGATGAGGCCGCGCTGGAACGTCTGGGTGATTTGCAGCATAAGCTTGAAGCAAGCGGCGGCTGGCATGTGGAGCAGCGTGTGACCGCGGTGCTGGATCGGCTGGGCCTTGATGCGGATCGCAGCATGGAAGGGCTTTCGGGCGGCACGCTCAAACGGGTAGCACTTGCCCGCGCGCTGGTGGCAGAGCCCGAATTGTTATTGCTGGACGAGCCGACCAACCATCTCGATATTGCCTCGATTGACTGGCTGGAAAAAACCCTCGCCAGCTTTGATGGTGCGATCCTTGTGATCAGCCATGATCGACGTTTTCTGGAAAGCTTTGCGACACGCATTATCGAGCTTGATCGTGGCCAGCTCACGAGCTACCCCGGCTCGTTTGCAGAATATGAAAAGCGCAAGGAAGATGCGCTCAATGCAGAAGAACTTGCCAACGCGCGTTTCGATAAATTACTCAAGGAAGAAGAAATTTGGATTCGTCGTGGCGTCCAGGCGCGGCGAACCCGCAGCGAAAGCCGGATCGCCCGTTTGCAGGTGCTGCGCGAGGCCCGCAAAGCGCGCCGCGAGCGTGCAGGCAATGTGAAATTCGCCACCGGCGAGGTCGAAAAAAGCGGCAAGATTGTGGTCGAATTAAAAAACATTACCAAATCATTTGGCGAGGGCAGTGCGCAGAAAACCGTCATCCGTGATTTCAGCACCATCATTCAGCGCGCCGACCGGATCGGCTTGATCGGCCCTAACGGCGCAGGCAAATCAACCCTGATGAAAATCATTTTGGGCGAGCTGATGGCCGATAGCGGCTCGGTGCGCCGCGGCACGCAACTGGAAATCGCTTACTTTGATCAATTCCGCGAAGCGCTCGATGATGAAGCCACGCTCGCCGATGTGATTAGCCCCGGTTCCGATTTTGTGGATATTGGTGGCGCGCGCAAACATGTCACTTCATACCTGGGCGATTTTTTATTCCCGCCCCAGCGTGCCAGAGCCAAGGTGAAATCATTATCCGGTGGAGAGCGAAATCGTTTGTTACTCGCCCGTTTGTTCGCCAAGCCCGCTAACTTTTTAGTACTGGATGAGCCGACTAATGATCTGGATATTGAAACCCTGGATCTGCTTGAGGAATTATTGCAAGGCTATGCCGGCACTGTGCTAGTGGCGAGCCATGACCGTACTTTTTTGGATAACGTCGCCACGCAGGTGTTTGTGTTTGAAGGCGATGGCAAGGTGGAAGAATTTGCCGGTGGCTACAGCGATTGGCAAATGCAGCGCGCCAATATGGCCGTGGTCAGCGCTGTTGCAAATGCTGCACAAAACCAGAATCCAAAAACAACCAGCAAAGCGCCCCAAGCTAAATCAGGCGTCAGTAAATCCGGCTCAAGCTCGCAGTCCTTTATGCGGTCCCGTATGCAGTCCAACATCCAATCCCCACTAAGCTCGAACGAAAGCCGTGAGTTGGAATCACTGCCCGCGAAAATTGATCAACTCGATGCCGAGCAGGCCTCGCTACAACAAGCGCTGGCTGACCCCGCGATTTATCAGGATACCCAGCAATCCGGCAAACGTAAAACTCTTCAAGCTCGCGTAAGCCAAGTTGAGACTGAGCTAGCCGCCACTATGCAACGCTGGGAGTTACTGGAGGCCAAGCGTGCGGACAGCCAAGACTGAGGAATAAAAGTGTTTGATCATCGGCTGCGATTGCGCGCATCGTACTCGCGCCCAACGCGCTGCCAGCCGCGTATTTGCCCAAACAGCATTTGCCAAAAATACTTGCGCCTTCAGGCGGCTTCACATAAAGTTAAAAAATACTATGAATATAAGCCCGCCACGATCATCCGAAAGCTGGGTATGGTACGCGCTGAGTTTGTTTTTAAGTTTGCTTCCAACAACATTCTTGTCTATGCAATAGAGCGCCTGGCAGCCTACTGCTCACTGCGCAGGATCTCGTTATGAACAATGTGTCGACTGTTTCATCCGCCCTGACCGCCTCGCGCATGGACGACGATGCCTGGGAAGATTTGCTCAATTACATCGAGGAGAAGCGGGTCATCCCGATCATCGGGCCGGAATTACTCAAGGTCGACACTGACACCGGCCCGCGCCTGCTCTACGATTGGTTGGCCGAAAAGCTCGCCGCCAAGCTCAATGTCGATACCACGCGCCTGCCGCAGCCGTATTCCTTGAATGATGTGGTGTGCTGGCATGCGGCCTCACATGGCCGGCGCGAAGAAGCCTACACGCGGCTGCGCTCGATCCTGCGTGAGGCCACCTTCGCACCACCCCGCGCGCTAAAGCAATTGGCCGACATTACCGATTTCGATCTGTTTGTCAGCACCACCTTTGACGGCTATTTGGAGCAGGCCATTAACGAGGCGCGCTTTGGCGGCGCGCAATCGACCGAAGTCATCAGCTACGCGCCCAATCGGATTGCCGACATTGCCAGCGAGCGAGAACACATGATGCGCCTAGCGGTGTATCACTTGCTCGGCCGGGTTTCCGCCTCGCCAACCTATGTGATTTCGGACGAAGACACACTCGAATTTGTGTGTGCGCTACAAAGCGAGCACCTCACGCCGGAAAAACTTTTCCACGAGCTTGAAAACAATCATCTGCTGCTGATCGGCAGCAATTTTTCTAATTGGTTAGTGCGGCAGCCCCAGCTCGCGCGTGCGAGCCAATGTACCCAGCCAGGCAGGGCACCGGCATCGATGCTGGCGTTCGCGCGCAAATTGAGATTACCCAGCGCGCTCGACATCGCCAGCGAGCGCAGTTGTTCGGCAAGATGACGATCATCCATCCAGCATTCATGCCAGCCTGCGCGCGTGCCGGCGCGGGTGTTGGAGAAGATGAGAAAAATAACCGCCAGCTCAGTGATGATCAACGGCAGTTTATAGGCCGCGATCAGTGGGCCTGATAAGGCCAGCAGCACCGCGATCGCGGCAAGGCCAAAATTAGCCACAAAGCCCGAGCGAAAAACCTGCGCAAAATAAGCAGCGGCGGCATCCGCAACCCCGTAGCGCATGATCAATTTATGCATCAGTGCTTGCCCGTAAATACCGCTATGCGTGACGGGCTTAAGCTGCTCGGCTAGCGGTGCCGCGCAACTTTCGGCGGACGCGGGCCGCAGATCCGAGAGCTGGAATTGTCGAACGCCGACCAAGGCCAGCAACAACGGATAGGGCAACGCCGGCATGCTCGCGCGCGAACGCTCTTTAAAAAATCGTGTGAGCATGCGGTGGTCTACCGGATTATTCGGCGGCACACACAGGGCCGCGATCACCGGTGCCAGTGCAATTGAAGCTTCCGCGCGCGGGACATTATCAATTGATGCCTGTTCAAGCTCGACATCGATGAGGCCCGA
Organism: Burkholderiales bacterium; assembly: GCA_043780475.1. Classification (GTDB taxonomy): domain Bacteria; phylum Pseudomonadota; class Gammaproteobacteria; order Burkholderiales; family Usitatibacteraceae; genus UKL13-2. The sequence continues at coordinate 5,441 of JAYWCO010000133.1, forward strand.
CCAGAACAATATCGGTGCGCTAGCGCGCACAACATCAATATGAATCACCGGAATATGCCGCGCGATGGCCTCAGCGACTACTCGGGCCGTGCCACCGCGTCCGCGCCCAACATCGCCATCCCGAACAGCGAGCAACACATCGACCTGATCCAGCAGCACCTTGCTTGCGGCCTCATAAGCGGCTTCCGCATCGCTGCGATCACCAGGCAGGACAAAGGTTGCCGACGCGCGCGCCAGCAGCGCGTGATAGGAATCGCGATCACAGCCGTCAGCAAAGTCGCCTGCATATTCATCCGGCAGGAACGGCAAACACGCATCGAGCCGCCAGCCGGCCGCCAGCGCCTCCTCGGCGGCCAAGGTGTCAGCACCGTCGGCCAAGGCAGACACCAGGCGCAGCGTGGGCGGCACTGCCGCGAAATGGGCGGCGTGCTCTACGGCAACGGTGGCGACAGATTGGTGAATGGTGGCCAGCAGTGTGCGTAAGCTGGCCCGCAGCACAGGAATCGGCACATTTGCCATCCCGGCCAAGCGCGCCTGCCGGTGGCCTGTGATACCGACGGCCAGACAAAATGCAGGTTTCATGCAACGGGTCGCCGCCGCGGCTGACGGCGTGTTGCACATACTGCTCATACGAATAAAGTATTTAGCATGGCGGGGATAGTGATGATGAGGTGGGTATAAAACAATAAAGAATAGTGTATTTAGCGCGGCACACCGGTGCAAAATACTCAACTATTTAAATCTGATGTAGCTTTTTTATCGCGCAACTAGCGCCCAACTGGCGCTCAACTATCGATCAAGTATCGCTCAAGTAGCGCTGCGCTCGCAAGCTGCGCCAGCTGGTGGCAGTCAGCCACGGCGGCGCTTTTAGGGCTGCCGCTAACCTCAGCGGCGGGCATTACTGTCAGTCCTGCATCTATTGTGGCGAGCCTCGCGTAAAATAGTCCAGAGCGTTTTCTCGTATTCTTTTTTTCTGCCATGAACCAACCTGCTTCTGTTCCTACTCCTATGTTGCCACCAACCCCCCCCCGCAAGCCTGAGCCGCATGAATGCTGTGGCACCGGTTGCATTCCGTGCGTGATGGATATTTACGAAGAAGAGCTGTGGCAATACGAAAAAGATTTGAAGGCGTGGGAGGCCGCTGCCACTGCCTCCACCACCGCCACTGTCGTTTCCACCACGGCCGCAGGCAACCCGACGTGACATTTAATTTTGCGTTCCCGTATGCATCGCAACGCATGCCGGTGATGGCAAAAAATATCGTGGCGACTTCTCAGCCGCTCGCCGCACAGGCCGGTTTGCAAGTGCTGTGGCAGGGCGGCAATGCGGTTGATGCCGCGATTGCCAGTGCCATTGCGCTGACCGTGGTCGAGCCCACCAGCAACGGTATCGGTTCGGATGGGTTCGCGATTATTTGGGACGGACATCAACTGCACGGTTTGAATGCATCCGGCCGCTCACCTGCTGCGTGGACGCCAGAATATTTTGCACAAAAATATCCCGGCGCCAGCACCTTGCCGATGCGCGGCTGGGATAGCGTGACGGTGCCCGGTGCGGTTTCGCAATGGGTTGCGCTATCGAAAAAAATGGGCAAGCTACCGTTTACAAAACTGTTTGAGCCCGCGATTCGCTATGCGCGTGAAGGCTATCTGGTCGCGCCGATCACGGCTAAGAGCTGGACACTACAGGCCGAAATATTGCAACACCAAACCGATTTTAGCCGTGATTTTTTGCGGCAGGGGCGCGCACCGCGAGCGGGCGAAAAGTGGCTGCTGCCAGATCAGGCCGACACCCTGGAAGAGATCGCCGCGACTCAGGGCGAATCGTTTTATCGCGGGGCACTCGCTGAAAAAATAGTGGCGCATGCCGGTGCGAAGGGCAACACAAATGCGGATTCAACTGGCGGCACGATAACGATGGCTGATCTCGATCGGCATCAAGCGGATTGGGTCGGCACGCTGCATCAAAACTATCGTGAGGTGCGCCTGCATGAGATTCCCCCCAACGGGCAGGGGCTGGCGGCGCTGCTGTGTTTGGGCATCCTGGAAAACTTTGATCTGGCCTCGCACCCGGTTGATTCAGTTACCAGTCTGCACCTACAGATCGAAGCAATGAAGCTAGCCTTTGCCGATGCGCATCGCTACATTGCTGATGCCGCCTTTATGGACACGTCCTCGAGCGCGCTGCTGGATCGCGCCTACCTTAAAAAGCGTGCGGCTTTGATCAACCTGCAACGCGCCTCAGCGCCCATCTTTGGCATGCCGCAACACGGCGGCACGGTGTATCTCACCACCGCCGATGCGAGCGGCATGATGGTGAGCTTGATTCAATCCAACTACATGGGTTTCGGCTCCGGCGTGGTGGTGCCTGGCACCGGGATCAGCCTGCAAAATCGCGGACATGGATTTAATTTAATCGCCGGTCATCCCAATCAAGTCGCGCCTCACAAACGGCCCTTTCAAACCATCATTCCCGGTTTTCTGACCGATCATCACAACCAGCCCATCATGAGCTTCGGGGTGATGGGCGGCCATATGCAGCCGCAAGGCCATGTGCAAATGGTGACCCGCATGTGTGACTATGGCCAGAACCCACAAACCGCAAGCGATGCGCCACGCTGGATCGTCAATCCCGATGGCACGGTGGGCCTGGAAGATGCGCTAAAGTCAAGCGCTGGTGCGGCGCTTGAGGCATTGGGCCATCAGCTCGCCGCAGCTGAAACGCTTAACTTTGCGTTCGGCGGTGCGCAGTTAATCTGGCGCATGGGTGATGATGGTTATTGCGCGGGGAGCGATCATCGCAAAGATGGGCATGCGGCGGGTTTTTAAGTATCCTGAAACCAGGACAACGCCAAAATAAAAGTGCCCGTCCAGCTTGCCGTTTGAGCACATTTCGCCTCAAATACGGCTCTCTGCTTAATCATCTTTTTGCGCCGCAGGTAAGGGCTCAATCGAGCCGCCACCGGCTGTGCGTGCAGATGAATGCGCTGTGGCTGGCGTGCCACGTTTGAACCACGCACTGGCTTTTTCGCCCCAGGTATCGAAGTAGGTATAGAGCACTGGCACCACCACCAGCGTCATGATGGTGGAGGTGATAATACCGCCAATCACGGCGTGTGCCATCGGCGACTGTTGCTCAGAGCCTGCGCCGAACGCCAATGCCAGCGGCAGCATGCCGCCGATCATGGCCGTGGTCGTCATCAGAATTGGCCGCAAACGAACCTGACCGGAAGCGAGAATCGCCTCATCACGCGGCATGCCTGCGCGCCGGCTGTGATTGGTAAAATCAACCAGCAAAATCGCATTTTTGGTGACGAGTCCCATCAGCATGATGAAGCCGATGATGGAAAATAAATTAAGGGTGGTGCCAAATAATCGTAGTGCAATAAACACCCCGATCAGCGATAGCGGCAGTGACGCCATGATCGCAATAGGTTGCAGGAAGCTGCCGAATTGCGAGGCGAGAATCAGGTAAATAAAGATTACCGCCAGCCCCAATGCGGCCCCGGCATAGCCCATCGACTCAGCCATATCCTGCGATGAGCCACCGGACTGAAATGAATAGCCGGGCGGCAGGGCGATGGTCTTGAGCGCCTTTTGTACCTCATCGGATATTTGGCCTTCAGTATGGGTGGCGGCAACGCCTGAGAACACCTGAATAAGCCGCTGCAAATTACGGCGCTCGATCTGACGTTCCGCGAACGCCGGTTTAAAATCGGCAACCTGGCGTAGCGGCACCATGCGCGGGCTGCCATCGCTATTGAGCGCGGATGTCGGCACAAAAAGTTTATCCAGATCAGCTACCGCCGTGCGGTCATTGCGCGGCAAGCGCACCAGTACCTGGTGGTTTTCACCGTCCGGACCTTCCCACTGACCGGCATCTTCACCCGCGATCATGGCGCGGGTGGTGCTCACGACCGAGGCCATGGAGACGCCCATATCACTCGCCAATTCACGATTGACAATAATGTCGAGCGTCGGGCTGGTTGGTTTATACGATGACTCCACATCAACCGTACCGGGGATGGCTTTTATTTTTGCGACCAACTCCTGCGAGATACGATTCAGCTCACCAATCTCGGGGCCCATGACGAACACCTGGATCGGCCGATTCCATCCCACTCTCACGGCCAAACCGGCAATCGAGGACAGGCGCGTACGGATCGCATCATCAAGCTGCTTTTTAGAGCGTTGGCGGGTTTCTTTTTCGACTAATTCAAGACCAAACCACGCCTGGGTTTTAGATACATTGCGGGTGATGCGCTTAATTTCAGGAAATTCCCGCAGCGCATTTTCAACCTGCTCGGCTTTGCCCATGGTGTAGTTAATCGACGAGCCCACCGGTGTTTCGACCGAGGCGTTGGCCCAGTTATTATCGGTCTCGGGAACAAACTCTCCCGCAGGCACTAACAGAAAACTTGAAAAAAACGTCAACGCAGCGACCCACAAAACAATGCCGCGATTGCGAATCGTGAACCGATCCAGCTTGAAATGTTTGCGTTTGAAGCCCGAAAAAATATAGCTAAAAACTGTCAGTTTGGGGATCCATGTGCGTCGATAGGCAGGGGCCAGTGCCCAACGTAGCGCGGCATCATATTTATCATGCAGCCAGATCATATAAATATCCTGCTTGGCGAGCAGCCAGGCGACCGGTTTTAATTTATTCAGGCGCGATGGTGAGTCGTGCCATACCGCCGACAGCATCGGGTCAAGCGTGAACGAGACAAACAGTGATACCAGCACCGCGACACTCACTGCCAAGCCAAATTGCAAAAAGAATTTACCGATAATGCCGCCCATAAACGCAACCGGTAAAAACACGGCAACGATACAAAAAGTGGTGGCCATCACGGCGATGCCAATTTCCTGGGTGGCATCGAGCGAGGCTTGATAATGGCTTTTGCCCATCGCTAAATGGCGCACAATATTTTCGCGCACCACAATCGCATCATCAATCAAAATGCCGATCGATAACGACAGCGCCATCAAGGTCATGAAGTTGATGGTGAAGCCCATCGCATAAAGTGCAATGAAGGTGGCCAGCACCGAAATCGGCAGGGTCAATCCGGTAATCACGGTTGAACGCCATGAGTGCAAAAACAAGAACACGATGACCACGGTCAGCAGCGCACCTTCAAGAATGGTGTGCTTCACATTATCGACACCCTGCTTGATAAATTCCGATTCATCATTGGTGATGGCAATTTTGAAATCAGGTGGCAATGATGCTTTCAGCTTGATGATGTTCGCGCGGATCGAGGCGGCCGCATCAATCGCATTGGCGCCGCGGGTTTTACGAATTTCTACCAGTAGCCCGCGTTTTCCGTCCTGCGTGGCGAGGCCGGTTTCTTCACGTTCGGTATCACGCACGCTCGCGATCATGCCGAGCGTAATGGGGGCGCCACCACTGTCGCTGATGCCGCCCAGGCCCACGCTGCTGCCGCCCCGGCGTGAAATAATCAGCCGCTCGAAATCGGCTGCGCTTTTAAATTTACCCTGTACCCGAACCAAACGCTCGGTGCGATCGCCGGTTAAAAACCCCGCCGCCTGATTTTGATTCTGCGCACGAATCTGCCCAACTACCTGATCCACGCTGATGCCGTAGGCCGCCATCTTGTCCGGATTAAGCTGAATCGCCATCTCGCGCTGTACCTGACCGGAAACATCGATGGCGCCCACGCCTTCCGCGCCTTGCAACCGTTTGACGACCAGCTGATCGGTTAAATCCGATAGCTCACGCATGGAGCGCGCTGGACTTTCGATGGAAATTTGCATGATCGGCTGATCATTGTCATTGTCAGCGCGTGTCACCGTAGGCTCGCCCACCTCTTTATTAAAATTGCGCCGCACCCCGGCGACCTTGTCGCGCACATCCTGCACCGCCGATTTCGGATCGACATTCAGCTGGAATTCAATGGAGACGCGCGAGTATCCTTCGCGCGAAAACGACCGGATATTTTTAACGCCCTGTACCGTGTTGACTGCTTCTTCAATCGGGCGGCTTACATCCTGCATGACGGCTTCAGACGAGGCGCCAGGATAAGAGGTTGCGACCGAGACAAACGGGAAGGAAATATCCGGCATCTGCTCTACCGACAAGCGCTGATAGGAAAACAGGCCCAACACCATAATAGCGACCATCATCATGGTGGCAAACACCGGATTATTGACGCTGATTTTTGTTATTTGCATGCGTTGCTCCGGCGGTATGTTGGTTTACAAAAAAGATTTACAAACGAGTTGATCAATAAGGTGCTGTCTGTGCGTACCAACGCTGGCTGCGGCGCAGGCACGGCCATGGATATACAACAAAAGCGCAAGCAAAGTAATTAGCTTTTCGCCGTGGTTGCAGGATCGGGCTTGATCGCGTCGGCTGGTTTTGAGGCGGGCACAGCACCTGACATCACCACCGCTTTCGAACCGTGCTTGAGGCCTTCCGCTTTGACGGCAATCACCTCCGTGCCGGTCTCGACCCCGCTGCGAATCTCGACTAAGCCACGCTCAACATTTTTGGCGCCAATGGTGATCGGTTTGCGTTCAACCGTGCCGCCTTTGATGGCGTAGACAAAGGTCTGGCCGCCTTCTTCAATCAGCGAGGCAAGCGGCAGCGCATTCACCGCGCTGCGACCGGTGGCAGCCAGGGTGCCATTCGCAAACATACCGCCTTTTAAGGCGCCATCGCTGTTAGGCAATGTCACAAAAATCGAGATCGAACGCGAGCCCGCTTCGGCGGCCGGATTGATACGCTCGACCTTGCCTTTGAATTCGCGTTCGTTAAAGCCATCTACGGTTAAAGCAATTTCCTGACCCACTTTAACGCTCGGAATATCGCCGACGGGCACCGGTGCTTCCAGCTCCATTTTGGACAGATCAACAATTTGCATAATGGGTGCATCAGCCGTGATTTTTTCCCCAACATTAACGGCACGCTTGGCAATAATCCCGGCAAACGGCGCGCGGATTTGCGCATCGGCCAGCGCCCGTTGGGTAATAGCGGTTTGCGCCAGCGCCGATTGATGATTCGCTTCAGCAATTTCTACGCTATTGGCAATGCTGTCGAAAGCGTTTTGTGAAATGAAATTTTTCGCGAGCAGGGCGCGATTGTTCGCTTCGTTTTTAGTGGCCAGATCAAGACGCGCTTTGGTTTCAGCGGTCATGGCGCGCTGCGCGTCATTACGCGCTTTCAAGTCAGCGGTATCAATTGAAACCAGCACCTGACCCGCCGTCACGCGCTCACCTTCGCGCACATACAGATGAGCAATTTCACCGGCTACCTTTGATTTAATCGTGGCCTGTAGCACCGGACGAACAGAGCCTGAGATGGGAATGACCAAGCCTAGATTGCGGGTTTGGACGGTGGCAATATCATTTTTGGCAAATTCAAAAATCTTGTCAGTATCTGATTTTTTCTCTTCTTTGCTGGCCGAACTCGCTTTCCAAGCGACCAGGCCAGCGATAACGGCGATGGCGGTGATCGCCGCCACTGTCCATCTGGCCCAGCCGCGGCGTTTGGTGGGCTTTGCACGTGGCGCTTTTTGATCTAATAGGGCGTAAGTCATGGAGGGTCTTTTATTAAATGTTATTTGATGGGCGCATTATGGGTGGCAGCGTGATGAATCGCTACTTGGATGCGATGAAATGCATAAACAGATTCACCGACGGGATTTTTTTGATGATGGTCTACCGATAGACCGGATGAATGCGCTGTTGGTTGCCGAACAGATGATGGTCGAAGGGACAAGCAATTAGGGGCATCGCTTTAACGGCCGGGATGTTTCCTGTTTGCCATTGCGCGGTGGCGCGTTGCAGCAGCGTTGTGACCGGCATAGTGGCATGGAGCGTGGCTGTTGGTTGACCTAAAAAAGTAAGCGCCTCAATCAATACGCGGTTGATCGCCTCGGCTGAGCCGCCTGCGGCTAGGCTGGCAACGTCCGGAGCTTGCGATTGCTTGGATAATTTTTGCCTGACGGCAGTCGTCATCACGGGAATATGCAAATAGTCGGGCGTCGTATAACCCAATAATTGCTGCAGATGAATCTGCCGGGTTGTCGAGTCGATTAAATCAGCACCGCGCACGATGGTGGTTACACCCTGCGCAGCATCATCCACCACCACTGCCAGTTGATAGGCAAATAAGCCATCGCGACGCTTGATAATAAAATCACCGATTGCCGATTCTAGGCATTGGCTGCACTGACCTTGAACGCCGTCCGCGAAGCTAATCGGCTCGCGGTGGGTCAGCACGCGAATCGCGCACGCCTGGCCGCCAATTCGCAGCTGACGACACGTGCCGGGATAGACCGGGCCATAAATGCCGGCGGCTGCCGAATCCGCGATTTCTTTTCGTGAACACACACAGCCGTAGGTAAGCTGTTGCGCGGAGAGCCTTGCCAGTGCTTGTTCGTAGGCATGTTTGCGTTGTGATTGCAATATCACTTCGCCATCCCATTGCAAACCGAAGGTGGCGAGCGTGCGCAAAATATCTGGTATAAATTCAGGCTTGCAGCGAGTCTCATCGACATCCTCGATCCTTACCAGCCATGTGCCTTGATGTGCTTTCGCATCCAGATAACTGGCCAGTGCCGCCACCAGCGAGCCTAAGTGTAGCGGCCCGGTGGGTGAGGGCGCGAAACGACCGATATAGGCCATGCTCATGCTAGGCTGCAAACGTTATTGTTAGTGGTAGACCAGAATGGAAATAGCGCATGATTTATCGAATCGCAGAATCTGAAGAATGGCTTTCTACCTTGCGTTGCGGGCAGTTTGCCAGCGCTGATCTGGCGCAGGAAGGGTTTATTCATTGCTCGGAAAAACAGCAAATTTTGCGTACGGCCGAGAAATATTACGCGGGTAAAACTGATTTGCGGCTGCTGGAAATCGACGACATATTGATGGGTGAAAAAGTGCGCCGTGAAAGCTCTGGTGAGCGCGGCGAATATTTTCCACATGTTTATGCGCCGATTCCCATGACGGCGATTCTGCGTCATTTTGATTTTCGGGTTGAAGATGCAGAGATAGATACCGACATACCACGCCGCTTTTTGCTGCCACCAGCACTTTGAGCAGCACTTTGAGGCGGGGTTGCTGACCGTTTATTAAGCGCGGTCACCAGTGGCGCATCCCCCATCAGTATGGCCTGCACCCTGGGCTGCGCCAGCGCTTTGGCAAACCAGCGTAGTGCCTTACCGGTTCTGTTTGGCTTCCACACCGCGTAAAGATCGCCACCGGCCTTGAGGCTGGCGACTTCGAGGATTTGTAATTGGCCGGCTGCTACTGGCCGCGCCGCACGATTCGCGGGTAGATAGCCTACGCCTAAGCCTGCGATATGCGCATCAATTTTCATTTGCATGGTGGGCACGGTAAACACATCCTGGCCCGACAATAAACCAATTGTGCGCGGCGCCAAATTACGCGACGAGTCGGCGACGCTTACCGCGCGGTATTTGAGGACAGTGGCTTCGGTTAACGGCTGTGGCTCTTGGCAAATCGCATGGGTGGGTGCTGCCACAAACACAAAACCGATACGCCCAATCAGTAACGATGCGAATCCGCCTGACGGCTCATCACCGGATGCGCCAATGACTAAATCGCAGCGGCCTGCCACCAGCGCATCCCAATTTCCGTTCAGCACCTCTTCGGTAATTTTTATGCGGGTGCCTGAGTTTTCAGCATAAAACTGATCGACCAGACCGAGGATGCGCGACGGGCCTACTGCCGTATCCACCGCAATTTTTAGCTCGGTCTCCCAGCCGCGGGCGACCTGCTGGATTCTTGATTCAAGCTCCGTCGCGGCGCGCAACAGCAAGCGACCTTCAGCTAATAATTCCTGTCCGGCCAGGGTCAGGCTGGCGCGATGCTTGCTGCGATCAAACAGCAGCACATCCAGGTCTTGCTCCAGCTGCTGCACCGTATAGGTAATCGCTGAAGGCACGCGATGCAGCTCGCTGGCCGCGGCAGCAAAAGAGCCTTTACGGTCAATCGCATCTAAAACCTGGAGTGCATCGAGCGATAGCCGCATAAATTTTATGTTCGATTATTTTGAATGAGACGATGAAAATTATCCGCTTGCTTACGCAGCAGTACAAGCACAATATCGCTGCACACGTGTTTAAAGCACCCATTAGGAGGTTCAAAATGATTGAACTCAGAAAATCCCAGGAGCGCGGTTATGCCGATCATGGCTGGCTCAAAAGTTTTCACAGTTTTTCGTTTGCGGATTACTACGATCCCAAGTTTGTGCAGTTTGGTGCACTACGGGTGATCAACGAAGATCGCGTCGCTGCGGGCATGGGCTTCGGCACGCATGGCCATCGTGATATGGAAATCATCAGCTATGTATTGGATGGCGCGTTGGCGCATAAAGACAACATTGGCAATGGTTCCTCGATTCGTCCGGGCGATGTGCAGCGCATGAGTGCGGGCACGGGTGTGCAGCACAGTGAATTTAATCACGAGAAAAATCAGACGACGCATTTCCTGCAAATTTGGATTCAGCCGAACCAGCTGGGGATTGCGCCATCGTATGAAGAAAAACATTTTACCGAGGCCGAGAAACGCGGCCAGCTACGGCTGGTGGCGGCAGCCGATGCGCGTGACGGTGCGGTAAAGATTCATGCCGATGCCAGTATTTATGCGGGGCTATTCAACAGCGATGAGTCGGCTACGTTGAAGATTGCAGCCGGGCGCCGTGCTTATATTCATGTCGCACGCGGCAGTGTCAATGTGAGCGGCCACAAATTAAATGCCGGTGATGCATTGAAGTTAACCGAGGTGAGTGATCTAAGCATTACGCAGGGTGAGCAGGCCGAGGTGCTGGTGTTTGATCTGGCCTAGCAGCCTGTCGGAGTTAAAGAGAATCGGCTGCAAAATAATCTGGACGGTGCATATCTTCCTGCTTTTCGGCACCAAGAGAACAACCATTGGCTTGGAAAGCGGAAAAATCCGGGGTGGCCTAGGGCCATGCGCTAGCCCAGTTCATTTTTCGCATCGATTCTTTAAGTCCGACAGGCAGCTAGGTTGAATATTATGAGTATGCAAAGCGGGGAATTTGATGAGAAATATTGAGCAAATTATTCACGCACATATCGTGCCAGTGGGCACGTTCACGGTGAAACGCGCCTTGCCGGATCTCAATCGGCAATCCGTCGGGCCGTGGGTATTTCTGGATCACTTCGGCCCGTTTCGGGTCAAGCCCGGTGAAGACGGCGTCGGTCCGCATCCGCATGCAGGCATCGAGACGGTAACGTATTTATTGTCTGGCCGTAACGAGCATCTCGATTCCGCAGGCCATCGCGGTATCGTGGGGCCGGGCGGGGTGCAATGGATGACGTCGGGTCGCGGCATTGTCCATGCTGAATATCCGCGCCCCGAAAATGAAGCCGAAATGATGCAGCACGGCATTCAGCTTTGGACCACTCTGCCGCGCGCCTTAAAGGGCATGGCGCCGCGCTATCAACGGATTGATTGCGACGCGATACCGGCCGTGCTCGTCAGGGGTGCAACCGTGCGTGTCATCGCCGGACAATTTTCTTCTGCCGAGGGCCCGGCAAGCGGCCCGGCCAATGTATTGATGCCAACCTTGCTATGGCATCTCAGCGTTGACGCGCAAGCAGACATCAAGGTTAAGATTCCGGCTGGCTATGAGGTGGCCGCTTATGTGATGGACGGTGTCGGTGCGTTTTCAAAAAATGCGCAGCGGGTCACAGCGGGCGCGCTGGTGGTCTATGAAAACAACGACGGCGAGGTTGGCGTTCGAAACGTCGGCACGACGTCATTGGAATTGATGTTGTTGGGCGGCGCGCCGGCCGAAGGCCCGCCGCTGTTCCATGGCCCGTTTGTGATGAATACGGTCGAGCAAATTCGTACCGCCGAAAGTGCGTATCACAGCGGCGTCATGGGTAGTATTGGCAATCTGCCCGAAATGGCCGGATGAGTACATGAATAATGCTTACACCGGACTGGCGAAATCTTTTCATTGGTTATTGGCGCTGATGATTATAGTGTCGTTCAGTGTCGGGCTGTATATGGTTGATCAGCCTTTTTCGCCGCAGCGTTTGAAGCTTTATAACTGGCATAAATGGGCCGGGGTCACGATCCTGGCGTTGTCCGCATTGCGCCTGCTGTGGCGGCTCTACAGGTCAGCGCCTGCTTTGCCTGCCGCCATGCCTGCATGGCAAAAAGGGGTGTCGAGCATCACGCATATTTTTCTCTACGGGCTATTTTTTGCGGTGCCGCTGACGGGTTGGTTATACAGCTCGTCAGCAGGTTTTTCAATTGTGTGGTTTGGGGTATTGCCACTACCCGATTTAGTCTTAAAAAATCGCGAGTTGGCAGAATTCCTCAAGCCATTCCACTGGATCACGGCTTACACCCTGGCCGCTTTAGTGGTTGTGCATATTGCGGCGGCGTTGAAGCATCATTTTATCGAGCGGGACGAGGTGCTGAAGCGCATGCTGCCGACTTTCTTAGTTTCAACCACCCAGAAAAATTAACCAGGATGAGCATCATGAAAAAATATTTTTTGAGCCTGAGGATGGCGGCATCGCTGGCGGCATTAGTGGTGGCAAGCTTGAGCGTTTCCAGCGTCGCGAGTGCGCAGCAAAAACTTATGCCGGCACAAAGCGAAATCAGTTTTACCAGCCGCCAGATGGGTGTGCCGGTTAGTGGCAGTTTTAAAAAATTCGATTCGCAAATTGTGTTTGATCCGAAAAAACCCGAACTCAGCAAAGTCAGCTTCGCCGTTGATTTGTTGAGTGCCGATCTCGGCAATCCAGAAACGGAGTCTGAGCTAAAAAAACCGGGCTGGTTTAACTCGCTCAAGATGCCAGTCGCGACCTTTACGTCAACCAGCGTGAAGGCATTGGGCACATTGGGCAGCGGCAAGTTTGAGTTTGCGGGCAAGCTTGCCATTAAAGGTATTTCACAAAACATCGTGGTGCCGGTGACGCTCATTCAGGCTAAAGATAATACCCGGGTCGTCGGCAGCTTTAATTTGAAAAGACTGGATTTCAAAATCGGTGACGGTGACTGGAACGATGTGTCCATCGTTGCCAATGAAGTCACCGTTAATCTTAAATTAGCCATAACCGGTATTGCAGCGCCGTAGCTTTTATTCAACCTCACTTTACTTTTGAAGGAAACCAATATGAAATATTTTTTACTTAAACTCCCGCTGGCGAGCTTTGTTGTTGCCGTTACTTTTAGTGCTATCGGTACCACTGCTTCGGCCGAAAGCGCCACCTACGCG
>JAYWCO010000134.1:0-7778 GCA_043780475.1 Burkholderiales bacterium
GGTGCTGGTGTTGGCGATAATCATCGAGGCCAGCACGAGGTTAAGCGCCAAATAAAACGCCATGGCCAAACCGAGCGGTCTATCCAGCACCCAATAATAAATCGCCGCGACCAGTGCGCCAGCCATGCCTAAATTCACCGGGCCGATTCGGCTATGGACCAGCGCCAGGATGACGCCGAAAACAATCATCGGCACGCCCACAAAATGCGTCGCTATATTGCGGCGATCACGATGGTAGGCGGCGTATTGGGTGATGTGCTGTTCGAGGTTGCGCATAGTTAGCGATCAATTCGGGAGTGGTTTGAACAGCCGCAGTTTAGCAAATGCACGGCAGACGGTGCGTCTTACGTGAGCACCGTTCAGCGAATCATTATTTGCGCATCACCAATGCCACGCCGATGGCCGTCACCGCCAACCCCGCCATCGCCAGTATCGACAGGGTTTCACCAAACAATATCCAGGCCATCACCGCCGTCACCGCAGGTGTGAGAAAAAACAGGCTGGCGACCTGCGACGCGGCGCCACGCCGAATCATCAAATAGAGCAAGCCAATCGCGCCAATCGACAGCGCCACTGCGAGCCAGAACAATGCGCCGATAAATTGTGGCGTCCAGGCTACGTGCCGCGTCTCGAACATCAGCGCCAACCCCGCCAGCACCATAGCTGTGGCGCTATATTGAATCACCCCGCCCGTGCGTAAATCCATGGTCGCGCAAAAACGTTTTTGATACAGCGTGCCTGCCGTGATCCCGCACAGGGCCAGCGTCGCGGCGGCCAAGCCTGCGCCATGCATATGGCCGACGCTGAATTTACTTGCGATCACCAAGGCCACGCCCGCCACGCCGAGCGTCATGCCGAACCACTGCCGCGCATTCAGCCGCTCGCCCAGCAGCAGATGCGCAAACACCGCCGTCGCCACCGGCTGCAGCCCGGCGATCATCGCCACAAAACCCAGCGGCAGCTCATGCACGATCGCGTATAAAACCCCGGATAAATAAGTCGCATGCACCAGCAATCCCGCGACCGCGATATGCATGACCGCGCGCGGATTTTTGGGCCACGGTGCGCGCATGGCCAGCGACATCGCCAATAAAATTGTTACCACCAAGATCATCCGCAATACCGTGAGCGTGAACGGCTCCGCAAAGGGAATGCCGTATTTCGAGCCGATAAAGCCGGTGCTCCACAGCAGCACGAAAGCGGCTGGTGCGGCAGAGATCCAATGCGGCGAAGGGCTGGAGCCGGGAGTGATGGTGGAAATTGTGGAGTTGGTGGTGGGCAAAGGCATGTGCTGGTTGCGGTGAAATATTGATTTGATTATCGCCTACATGACGATGTTGTTGACTAAAAACTGTTTTGCATCTCAGCACGTAAAGTTTTTTCGATTGTAAAACTCGCCTAATGGCGGGTGTTTCGAAGCAAAAATGGCTGAAGATACCCGTAAAATGGCGTTCTAGCTGAACGGATTAAGCTTTGTTCAAGCTGCGCCGTTGGGTTTGACACACATCAATCGTTAAGCGCAACAATAGCCGGTATCGTTTCTTTCTGGTCTGATAAAGTACAACAGCGGGATTCATGAAACAAGCACGGATTAAACACGAGCAGCAGCCATAACAGCGAGCACAGAAAATTTCAAAATAGCGGGAGGGGTATTCAGTGAAACTCAAAAATCCGAAGGACTTTTGGTCAGGCGTATTGTTTACGGCGTTTGGACTGGCGTTCGCGATTATCGTCAAGCAGCACGATTATCCGATGGGTACCGCGAGCCGCATGGGCGCGGGCTATTTTCCGTTTGTGCTGGGCTGCGTGATGGCGGTGCTGGGATTCATCATCATCGCTCAATCGATCCTAACCAAAGGCACACCGATCAGTAAATTTGCGTGGCGACCGCTGATATGGGTGCTGGGCGGGTTTGTTATTTTTGGTTTGACGGCGAAGTGGCTGGGTCTGGTGATTGCGATTGTTTTACTGGTGATGATCTCGGCTTACGGCGGACATGAATTCAAATTTAAAGAGTCGCTGATTTCGAGCGCTATTTTGGCAGCGGGTTCGGTCGCGGTATTCGTGTATGGCCTGAAGCTGCCGTTCCCGGTCTGGCCTGAATTTTTCGGCTAAAGCGAAGGGAAATCATGGAACAGCTCATTGCCAATCTTTCGCTGGGGTTTAGCGTTGCCCTGACTCTCAATAATTTGATGTATTGCCTGATCGGCTGCCTGCTCGGCACGCTGATTGGGGTGCTGCCGGGAATAGGCCCGGTGGCCACGATTGCGATGTTGTTACCGGCTACGTTTACATTGCCCCCGGAATCATCTCTAATCATGCTGGCCGGTATTTATTACAGCGCGCAATATGGCGGTTCAACCACCGCGATTTTAATTAACATTCCCGGTGAATCGTCCTCAGTGGTGACCGCCCTCGATGGCTATCAAATGGCCCGACAGGGTCGAGCGGGGCCGGCCCTGGCAACGGCCGCTCTGGGTTCATTCTTTGCAGGAACGGTAGCCACGATATTATTGGCCGTCGCCTCACCGCCGCTGGCGCAACTCGCCTTCAAGTTTGGTGCCGCCGAATATTTTTCATTGATGACCCTGGGCCTGATCGCGGCCGTGGTGCTGGCGCATGGCTCGGTGATCAAAGCGGTGGCGATGATTATTCTGGGGCTGCTTCTAGGCTTGGTCGGCACCGATGTGAATTCCGGCATGGCGCGGTTTAGTTTCGGCGTTCTGGAATTATCCGACGGCATCGGCTTTGTGGCCGTGGCGATGGGGGTTTTTGGTCTGGCCGAGATTATGAAAAATCTTGAGCAAAATGAAGAAGAGCGTGAAGTATTTTTAGCTAAAGTCACCAATCTCTGGCCATCAAAGCAGGATTTCAAAGACGCGACACCAGCGGTGTTGCGCGGCACGGCGCTGGGCTCGTTGCTGGGTATTTTGCCGGGTGGTGGCGCTGTCCTGGCATCGTTTGCGGCGTATACGCTGGAGAAAAAAATTGCTAAAGATCCATCCAAATTTGGCAAGGGCGATATTCGCGGTGTGGCCTCGCCTGAATCAGCCAACAACGCGGCGGCGCAGACTTCCTTCATCCCCTTGCTCACCCTCGGTATTCCGCCTAACCCGGTGATGGCGTTGATGGTCGGGGCGATGATTATTCAAGGCATTCAGCCTGGCCCACAGGTAATGACGGAACGCCCGCAATTATTCTGGGGCATGATCGCATCCATGTGGATTGGCAATCTAATGCTGGTCGTGCTAAATCTGCCGTTAATCGGAATTTGGATCAAGCTGCTCACTGTGCCTTATCGTTTGCTGTATCCGGCGATTTTGGTGTTCTGCGCGATTGGTGTTTATTCATTGTCGAATGCGTCGTTCGATGTTGTCATTACGGCAGCGTTTGGTTTCCTGGGATATTTGTTTGTGAAGCTTGAATGCGAGCCCGCGCCGCTACTGCTGGGCTTTATTCTCGGCCCCATGATGGAAGAAAATTTGCGGCGGGCGATGCTGCTCTCGCGCGGCGACGCTACTACCTTCTTCACTCGCCCGCTGTCAGCCACTTTGCTGGCGATTGCCATATTGCTCTTGATCGTTATCCTGCTGCCCGCGATTCGTAAAAAACGTGAACAAGCGTTTCAGGAGGAATGAGCGGCGCTGCACCGCTTGGTCAGGTTGAGCGCGTAAAAAATATGAGGCGCTGAATTAGGCGCTGAGTCCGATGCGGAATCAGTGTTGAAGATTTTATATGCAAAGCCGAAGCAAAAATCCGCATGAGCCGACTGTTTTATTTATTAAATTCCCGGTTAATTTTCAGATCAAAAAACTAACATTTTGCAGAACGATTTGTTCGCTCTCGATAATTTCGTAGGCTTGAGATATCAAAGGTTGTCTAAAGCCATTTGCCGCCCACCAAGCTCATTTACATCATCAGTTTGTTTTTTCTGAACAGCGTGTCTAGGCTCACAAGCGGGCCAGGAATGATAGCTCCATTCGAGCTGCCCAAGTCATTGATGATGGGCACATCAAACCCGAGTTTGTCGTCGTCGTAAAAGTGAATTACCCAATCACTGACGAGAATCGGCAGATTGGTCACCACCGATAGTTTCGTGTCAGACCAGTTTTTACAGCACTCGACCATGAAGGTGGCACTGCCTTCATTGGCTTTAATTGCGAATCTAATGTTTTCAGCTTACGGCTTACTTGACTTGACGGTCACCATAGCGCCGTGCTCGCACCAGGTTGTTTTTGATACTGACACATGGATTTGGATTGCACCGTTGCTGAGAAATCCTGTGAAACTGGCCCGAGCATATTGTCTTCAACAGCAGACCAATACAATCCGGCGTGATAAATTTTTTTTGGGCCCGAACCAATATTGGAAGTCTCAACCCGATCCGCTTGTGCCAGCCCGCGCGCTTTGGCGCCAATGTATGCGGTCGCAGACCGGATATTGTCTGCGCTTAGGGGCCGTAGAGGATTTTCATTCGGGTATTTTCTCAATTTGAGGGTGTCCCGGTAACCTGCAGGGCCATTTTTTTTGCCATGCAGATGTCGGCCAGAATGTTGCCGACCATGGGCGAGATTAATGGGCTGGAAGAAGCGGTATGAGTTGATTACGTGCGCACATTACCTGATTACTGGCAGAGATGTTCGAGCGTAACGAAATAGTGACACCGCGGGTTGCGAAAAATAGTCTGACGTAGCCGCCACCGCCGCTGGATTCTGCAAACACTCGATAGAAAATCTTGTTGCCTGCGGTGACGCCTTTCAGATCAAATATCATTTTGTCGCTGCCGTTTGAGCCGTCAATCGCTGGTGCGGTGGCCGTCGAGCCGAGTGTGTCCGATGCGCCATATTCAACGCGTCCGGTCATGCTCCACGGTGGAAACTCAACCCCGACAAGCACCCTGCGCCCGCCAGGATTTCAGGTATCGATGGAGATAGCACCTATTTCGATTAGATTGTCTGAAAGCTGTTCTATATATTTTGGGTCGGACGAGGTGGTCTGCGCCCAACCGTCGGCGCTGGTTGCGACCATCAATGCGGTGCCGACAATTTCTACAATACCTATAACGATTGCAGCCGAAATGCTGCCCGTAACGGATGGCACGTTTTTCGCCCTTGCCATGGTGCAGATTGAAGAATAGGCAGTGCGAAAAATATGCGGTGGAATTTATTTTCCGATTTTTCATGATCGGTTTCATCACCACAGATGACATTGATTAAGTCGAAATATAGATCAGGATTTCTATTTACGGCGTGCGTGACTTGCGATGGCAGCACCATTTTTCTCTATTCGGTTAACAACCAACAACCAACAACCAACAACCAACAACCAACAACCAACAACCAACAACCAACAACCAATTGCGTCACCCGCGTCGTGAGCTGGCGACACGATCCGATCCACGTTGACATAAAGTTATCTTAAAGTTATTGCAAAGCAATCAGTTGCAAACCATTATGGATTTGGCATGCCAATTGCTAATATCCCCAGAGCCAATTTCGGCTAAAGGGGAAACTATGCGGTGTTTACAATTACATTTTGGCGGCGTGGTTTCGACAAATATGGCGGCAAATATGGTTGCGAGTTTACGGTCAGCTTTTAACGCACGCATCCTTGGTTTAATGATTCTGGCAAGTGCTGCGTTTTTGAGCAGCGTCCCCGTTCATGTTCAGGCTAATACCGAACCGTCACTCTCTTTCGTGCAAGGCCAGACCACCGCAATGTGGCGGCTTTACAGCCCCATTCTGGATTCCTTTGTAGATGTGCCGTCAAAGGAATCCTACGATTTCCTGATCAGTGTGGGTTGGCAAGGCCGAGGTATTGCCTATCAGGCACTGAGCGAGCCCGGCCATGTTGATGGCGTACCTACCATGCCCATGTATCGGCTCTATAGTCAGTCCATTGGCACTCATTATTATGCGCAGCAGAAGTGGGCCTATGACTACTTGGCGTCGGTCGGCTGGAAAGCCGAAGGCGTCCGCGCCTATGTGTTGACGCGGCCAACGCCGTCAACGGTCGCGCTTGAACGTTATTATCACCCGCAAAAAATTCGTCATTACTTCAGCATCGATCCCGCCGATCGGATCAAGTTGCCTGCCGCAGGCTGGCAAGCCAATGGTGTGGTTGGCTATGTATTGCCGCCCGACTTTGTGGTGACGCCAAAACCGTTGCCCGTTATCCAGCTTGATATCTCGACAGCATTAGGCACGATTCCGCTGGCCGTATTCAGCTTGATGATCAATACATCGGACGCCGCAATAACCGCCCGCATGATTGAATATTTTGCAACCAACAGTGCTGGCGTTACGACTCGTTTGGGCCAATCAGCTGGGCCTGAGCACAGCTTGACGATTCCCAATCTGCAGGCGGATACCTATGATTTTTATGCTCGCGGCAGTAATAACAACGGTAGTGTGGTGACCTCGAACCGGGTCACGATTTCGATCCGCAATCGTCCTGCTGCCGCACCGGCCAATGTAGCGCCAATGGTGAGCGTGGTGTCGCCGGTTAATGGCGCGATCCTTACGGCGGGCATGCCGATCAGTCTGCGCGCAACTGCCAGTGACGCAGATGGAGTGATTACGCGGCTGGTCTATCGCGTCAACGGCAAGAATGTGGGCGAAGCTAACTGGGCCCCGTTTGGGTTGAGCTGGACGCCGACCATGCCGGGTACTTACACCGTAACCGCGACAGTGACCGATGATGCAAGCGCGCAGGTGGTCAGTGTGCCCGTGGTGGTAGCGGTAATAGCGACTGTCATTACATCCCCACCCCCACCCCCACCCCCACCCCACCGCCTCCGCAGCCAGCCAATCAAGCACCGATGGTTTTAATTACAGCGCCCGTCAATAGTACGGTGGTGACGGCAGGAACCCTGGTGAGCATCGCGGCCACTGCCATTGATGCAGATGGCTCAGTGAGCAAAGTTGAGTTCTTCGCCAATGGTTTCAAGCTGGGCGAGTCTACGGCGACCCCCTACACATTTAGCTGGACCACCGCATCTGCCGCAACCTACGCACTAACCGCCAAAGCGACGGATAACGCTAATGCAACGACGATTAGCGCAGCGGTCAATATCGTGGTCAATGCGGTGGTTCCACCCCCATCCCCGCCCGCCAACGACGCGGTCACGCCGCAGGCTGCGGCGCGTTTCCTGACGCAGGCGAGCTTCGGCCCGAACATGAATGCGATCAATGAAGTCGTGACCAAAGGCTATGCAAAGTGGCTGGATGATCAATTACTGATGCCAATGGCGAATCCATCGCACTGGAAATACGTGGTGATTGATAAAGGCCCGAACGGCGAGAGCAAATATATTAATTCGGTGATGGAGAGTTTCTGGCTGCAGGCCGTGCGCGGAAACGATCAACTGCGGCAGCGTACCGTATTCGCCTTGACGGAGCTGTTCGTGGTGTCCACTGTCAACGGCGCGGTCGACATTCAAGAGGACGCGCATGCAAGCTATCTGGACATGTTGTCGCGTAATGCATTCGGCAATTTCCGCACTCTGCTTGAGCAGGTTTCTACCCATCCCACCATGGCCTTGTATCTCACTTTTTTTGCCAATGAGAAAGAAGATCCAGTGACCGGCAAGCAGCCTGATGAAAACTATGCGCGTGAGGTCATGCAGTTATTCACAGTGGGGCTGTGGCAGTTAAATCAGGACGGCTCGCGGCAGCGTGATGCCAACGGTAAATTTATTCCAACCTACGGACAGGCCGAGGTGCGAGGCATGGCGCGCGCGCTCACCGGCTGGGGTTGGGGACAAGAGGGCAATAATC
>JAYWCO010000135.1:0-7852 GCA_043780475.1 Burkholderiales bacterium
ACCGGATGCAGCGCCTGCGCGGCATTGCCGATCACCACCACATGACCGGCAACAGCCGACGATACGGTGCGTAATTTAAGCGGATAACTACGGCGATCACTCACTGTCAGAAACACGCCTGCCCGATACCCAAAATGCGCCTGAAACGCTGCACAAAAACCGGCCTCATCCAGCATTTTAAGTTGCTCAATTTTTTCAGCGCTGGCGACCCAAACCAGCGAGTAACAACACGCCTCACTCTTGGGCAGCAGTGCGGCTGGGCCTTCCGGGGTAAATCGTTCAAACGCGCGATGATGATGGGGCGTGTCGCTTTTGATATGGCCCAGCAGCGCCGTTTGTGCGTAGTCTTTTTCGGTGATTGAAATCGTCGGCACTTTGCCCAGATTGGCCCCGCCATCAGCCAGCACCACCACATCCGTCATGACTTTATGTGAAATGCCCTGCTGCGTATAACTAACCTCTGCACCACTCGTGGTTTCCGCAATATCGGAAACGATGGCCCCACGCGCTACCGTCACGGCTTTGGCGATTAACGCTTCATCGAGCGCGGCTTGCAAATCGGCGTACGTCAACACATAGCCCAAGGCGGGCACGCCGCCGTCTTCACGCGTGATCACGGCGCGGCCGAAGCCGCCCTTTTGTGAATTGTGGATTGAATGGATTTCGGCGACTTTGTGTGCGACAGCCTGTGTACCGAAAGCAAACTGCCAAACCCCTGCACGCTCCAGGATTTCGCGGCTGCCATGCGATAGCGCCAAGGTGCGTGATTCGCGGGACGGCCCCTCACGCGCTTCCAGCATAGAGACCGTTAATCCCAACTGGCTTGCCAGTAGTGCGAAGGTTGCGCCTACCGGCCCGGCGCCGATGATGAC
Source organism: Burkholderiales bacterium (assembly GCA_043780475.1). Taxonomy (GTDB): domain Bacteria; phylum Pseudomonadota; class Gammaproteobacteria; order Burkholderiales; family Usitatibacteraceae; genus UKL13-2. The sequence goes on from JAYWCO010000135.1 coordinate 873, forward strand.
AATGTTAAAAATAAAAATGACGCCTATACATAAGCTTGCGGACGATGGGGTTGGCTATGCAGTTGACTGCGGGATTGAATATGAAATTGACTACGGCGCAGTCAATGCCTCGACATCCTTGACCGACTTGGGACATGACGCGGTCAACACCCGATTACCTGTTTTGGTCACCAGCACATCATCTTCAATGCGCACGCCAATATCCCAAAAATGCTTCGGCACATTATCGGCAGGTCGAATATACAGGCCAGGCTCAACCGTCAGCACCATACCCGGCTGCAGCTTTACCCATTTGCCCTGATGCTTGTAGTCGCCGGCATCGTGCACATCCAAGCCCAGCCAATGACCGGCGCGATGCATATAGAATTGTTTGTACGATTCCGTTTCGATAACTTTGTCGAGGCTGCCCTTGCACAATTTCAAATCGATCAAGCCCTGTGCCAGCACCTGGACGGCGACATCATGATATTTGCCGAACGGTGCATCGGGTTTAACCGCTTTGATCGCCGCTAATTGCGAGGCCAGCACCAGCTCATAAATATCGCGCTGTGGGCCGGTAAATTTTGCGGCGACCGGAAAGGTGCGCGTAATATCAGCCGCGTAACTTTCCAGCTCGCAACCGGCATCAATCAACAATAAATCACCTTGCCGTAATGGCGCGGAATTTTCCCGGTAGTGCAATATGCAGGCGTTCGCGCCCGCAGCAACAATGCTGCCGTAAGCCGGCTGACGCGCACCGTTTTTGATAAATTCATGCAAAATTTCCGCCTCAACCTGATACTCAAACATCCCCGGCTTGGCATGCTGCATGGCACGTATATGGGCGTTGGACGAGATTTTTCCGGCGTTGGCCATGATGTCAATTTCGACTTCATCTTTGATCAAGCGCATCTGGCTCACCGCATGGCGTACATCTTTTAATGCCACCGGCGCAGTGACACCACTACGAAGTTTGGCGCGCACGATATTAATCCAGCGCGCAATCGACTGATCCCATTCCGCATCAGCGCCCAGCGGGGTATGCACAATATCGCAATTGGTCATTAAATCCGGGATGCGCACTTCCAATTCTGACATCGGATACGCTTCATCAAATTCAAACACTTCCTTGGCCATGGTCGGGCCGAAACGAAAGCCGTCCCAAATCTCGCGTTCCATATTTTTATCGCGGCAAAATAAAATATGGCGCGGCTTTTTGCCGAGGGTAATCGCCAGCACCGCTTCAGGTTCGCGAAACCCCGTGAGGTAGTAAAAATAACTGTCCCAGCGATAGTCATAATGCGCATCGGCATTGCGAGTTTGCTCCCGCGAGGTCGGCAGCAGCAGCAAACCCTCACTCAATGTTTTGGCGAGCCTGACACGACGTTTGGCGTGGGCTTTTATGTTGGGCAAGACGACGGGGATCGGGGGGAGTTCACGTTTCATGGAAACCTTCTACAAAAAATATTCAATGCGGACAATACAATATTCTACGATTTAGAGCCTGGCCGGGTATGGAAAGTTGCTCAGGCTGCTCATTTAACGAAATAGTGGTTCATCAAAATGTGTAAGCCGTCTTGCGCTCAATGCCATCATCAATTTTTAGCTTGTCCAGCAGCCGGATCAGCGGAAACAGTGCGGTATAGCGCTCACCCACCTTGCGAATATAGTTCAGAAAACGCGGGGCGTCTGCCAAATAATCCGGGCCGTCATCAAGGGCGTGCGACTGTTGTTGGGCAAACACGCCCAATAAATGCAAATGCCGCTGCAGCCCCGCCCATTCCGCCTGTCGATAGAAATCACCAAAGTCACTGGGCACGGGCAACCCAGCCTTTTTAGCCTTTTCCCAGTAGCGAATGGTGCCGTCGAGCACCCGCTCTTCATCCCACGACTTTAACGCATCTTTATAGAGCGAGGCAATGTCGTAGCTGATCGGGCCAAACACCGCGCCCTCAAAGCCCAGCACGCCTGGATGGGGTTCGGAAAAGATTAAATTATGGGGCGCAAAATCGCGGTGTACAAACACCTTGGCTTCGGCGCCATTTACGCCCACGATCTGGTCAAACACGCTATCCAGTGTGTGCTGCTGTGCGGTGTTAAGTGCAAGCCCGAGATGCTCAGTCAGATAGCCATTTTCAAATTCACTTAAGCCATGTTTAAGCTGTGCTGCATAAAGATGCGGCAACACATCCGGGCGTGAAGTCAGTTGCCAGCGAATCAGCGAATCCGCCGCCGAGCGGAACAGGCTATTGGCATTTTCCTCGTTTAAGGTATCCCGATAGTGGTGCTCGCCGATAGGCGATAACAGCCAAAAACCTTCAGTCGGATCGTGTGCTACCACCTTGGGACTATTCAAGCCAGCTTCTGTCAGTAGTGCGGCCACCTTGATAAAGACAGCATCGCGTTCAGGTGTTGGTAGCGCTGGATGTGAACCCTCCATAACGATATATGTATCGCCGCTGATGGTTATGCGAAAATGCCGGTTATGCTTAAATTTCGCCAAACGAGCGCCGCTTGGGATTGAGACCAGCGTCAGTTGATTGGGCGCCAGATTAGATCCCGCAAATTGGCTGGCTAGCCAATTTTGTAATTTGGCCGGGCAGCGGGATGCATTATGAGTACTGTTATTCATGTTCCTGATTTTAAGTATGTGAAGCTACAAGCAATGAAGCGATACAGCATTTTATCATTCGTACTATCGCCGCCGTCTCTATCTTTGTCCCGGTATCGGGTCATTACTGCAGAATTTTATTTCACCTCCACTCGTGCCTAATCATCTCCTCAAGCCTCCGCCCTGCTGTCACCACACCCGTTTGTCCATCGCCCTGAGCTCGCTGCTGCTCGGCAGTCTTGGCATCGTAAGCCCTGGCAGCAGCGTATTGGCGCAGCAAGCATCCACCCCGAATCAGGCCGAGCTGGATGCCGCCATTCGCGAGGGCGCCAAACTTGAACGCACCATCCCCTCACCCGGTCTGCTGCTGCTAAAGCCGGTAAAAAGAGACGGCGCCAGAATCCTTGAGGCCAATAAAATTGATGGTATCAATCAGCAATCAGCCTCAGCCGAAGGCGGTGTTGTATTAAAGCAGGACACCATGGAAGTGCAGGCTGAGCGCCTCGACTACGACCAAGAAAACGATATTGCCACCACCGTGGGCCGCATCAAGATGCTGCGTGACGGCGATATTTTCGATGGCCACGATCTCAAGTTAAAGCTGGATACCGAGGTTGGCACTCTGCTGGGGCCGACCTATTTTTTTGGCAAAACCCCGCTACGTCCCACCCAACGCTATGAGGCGCGCGGCAGTGCCGAGCGCATGAATTTTGAAGGCGAAAATAAGGAACGTTTATTTACCGCTAATTACACCACCTGCAAGCCCGGCGAGGATGAATGGTATTTACGCGTATCGGAGCTGGGCCTGGATCGCGTCAGCAATATTGGTACGGGCTATAACGGGCGCATCGAATTCAAAGGTGTGCCGATTTTATATTTGCCGTACATCACGTTCCCGCTCAACAGCGATCGTAAATCCGGCTTTTTATCGCCCTCGTTTGGCACCTCGTCAAACAGTGGCTTTGAGCTGGCTATACCGTATTACTGGAACATCGCACCGAACTATGACGCCACCATTACGCCGAAAATTTTCTCGAAACGCGGCCTGCAAATAGGCAGTGAATTTCGCTTCCTGAGCACGCAATATATCGGCCAGCTCGATACCGAATTTTTACCGAATGATCGCAAAGCCGAGCGTGATCGATACCTGCTGTCGCTGCGCCATTATCAAAATCTGTCTGACCTTTTTGGCCCGCTGTTTGGCGATAAATTCGCACGCGGCTGGAATGCCTCGATCAACGCGCAAAAGGTCTCGGATGATGCTTATTTCCGCGATTTATCCACGCGCCTTGTCAACACCGTGCAAACCAATTTGCCGCGTGATTACGCACTGAATTACGCATCCGATTTTGGCAGCCTGACCACCCGTTTTTTAAGTTTTCAGACCTTGCAAGACCCGCTGGCACCGGTCATCAGGCCGTATTTTCTGGCGCCGCAAATTACCTTTAACGCGCGGCCTGCACGCGTCGCAGGGCTGGAATTTAACACCACCGGGGAATATACCGATTTCACCCACCCCACCTTGGTCAGCGGCCGCCGTTGGTTAATTTATCCTTCGGTCGCTTATTCGATCACCCGTCCTTACGGCTTTGTGACACCCAAGATTGGCTTCCATGCCACGCGTTATGATTTGACCGACAACACCACTGGCTACAAAAGCCAGTCACGGACTTTGCCGATTGTTAGCGTCGATAGTGGATTGGCGTTTGAGCGTCCCATCAACTTCGGTGGGCAAACGATTACCCAAACGCTGGAGCCGAGACTGTTTTTTCTGTATGTGCCGTTTCGTGACCAATCCACGATCCCGCTATTTTCAACCTCGGCGACAGATTTTAATTTTGCGCAAATTTTTAACGAAAATCTGTTTATTGGCGGCGATAGAATTTCTGATGCCAAACAGGTTACGGCAGCCGTCTCAACGCGTTTTATTGAAGATCTGACTGGGATCGAGCGCCTACGCATGTCACTGGGACAGCGCTACTATTTCACGCCACAGCGGGTAACCTTGCCCAACGATGCCTTAAACAGCGTGCTGGGCGTCTCCAACAATATATCAGGCACGGTGAGCCGCTCCGATTTTCTGGTGGCGGTATCCGGGCAAATGTCGAATCAGTGGTCGCTGGATTCGAGTTTCCAATATTCCGCATCACAAAAGCAGTTTCAGCAATCCAATATTGCGGCGCGCTATAACGCGGCAGATGGACGCTTGTTTAATCTCGGCTATCGGTTTACGCGAGACTCGTTAAAACAGATCGATATCGCCACCCAATGGCCGTTTGGCCGCGCCGCACCCGGCTGGACGCTGCTGGCGCGCGCCAACCATTCGCTGTCAGACCGTCGCCTGCTCGAAGGTCTGATCGGGGTCGAGTATAATCAGGGCTGTTGGGAATTCAGACTGGTGGTGCATCGTTTTGCCACTGCCACTCAACAATACTCAAACTCGATCCAGTTTCAGCTTGAACTCAAGGGCTTGTCGAATTTGGGTGTGGGCACTAATCCTGTCGAGACGTTAAGACAGAATATTGCTGGTTATAAACGGTCTGTTGATAGAGATGGTTCCAACGGATCGCTTCGTTGAGTTCGCCTGACAGGTGAGCAGCGAGCCAAAATTTATTCCCGGTCACGCGTCCGCTATCCCGATTTACTATGAGATTTTTGCCATGAGAAATAATTTTCTGTCGCCATTATCACCGCTGTCGTTGCTGACGATACGTTGTTTACTGCTGCCGGTTTTTTTAAGCACCGCCATCGCCACGCATGCACAGCTGGCCACCCCGCCTGCGCAACCCACGTCAGGCGTGCCATCGGTGGTGCCATCGTTCTTGCCACCGCCCTCGTCTCCACCCGCCCAACCCAAGCTGGACACGAAGCTCACCGCGCCCGCCAAAGCAGGCGGCATCCTGGGTTTGGATCGCATTATTGCGGTGGTCAATAATGAGGTGATTACCTCGATTGATTTAAACGATCGTATGGGCACCGTGGTCAAACAATTGCAAAAGCAGGGTACCCAACTGCCGCCGCAAGACGCGCTGCAAAAGCAATTGCTCGAACGCATGATTACCGATCTCATCCAGATTCAGGAAGCTAAAGAAACCGGCATTCGGGTTGATGAAAGCACGCTTGATAAAACCTTGCAGCGGATTGCCGATGAAAACAGCGTGTCGATGACCGAATTCCGCCGCCTGCTGGAGCAGGATGGTGTGACCTGGTCAAAATTTCGTGAGGAAATTCGCGGCGAGGTGATGATGACCCGCCTGCGTGAGCGTGAAGTCGAAGGCAATATCAACGTGACCGAAGCCGAGATCGATACCCAGCTCCTGCTGGAAACCCGTGAAGCCAGCACCGACCAGGAATATCGCCTGGCGCATATTTTGGTGCAGGTGCCTGAACAAGCCACCACGGTACAAATTGAAGCGCGCCGCAAACGCGCCCTGCAGGCGCTGGCCGAGCTGCGCAAAGGCGCCGAGTTTGTACAAATTTCAGCGCAATATTCTGACGCGCCCGATGCCTTAAAAGGCGGCGATCTTGGCTGGCGCGCATCAGGCCGCTTGCCATCTATTTTTCTGGAAGCGTTGAGCACCTTAAAGCCTGGCGAGGTGACCGATATTTTGCGCAGCGCGAATGGCTTTCATATTGTCAAGCTGCTCGACAAGCGTGGCCGTAACGCCACCCCGATGATTCAGCAAACTCATGCACGTCATATATTGATTCGCAGCAAAGAAGGGGTTACCGATGATGATGCGCGCGACCGCTTAAAGCGGCTGCGCGAGCGTATTGTCGGTGGTGCCGATTTTGCCGAGCTGGCCAAGGTGCATTCGGATGATCCGTCTTCCTCCAAAGGCGGCGACCTGGGCTGGATGTCGCCGGGCGACACGGTGCCTGAATTCGAACGCGCTATGAATCAGTTGCGCGATAACGAAATTAGCATCCCGGTGCAAACCACCTTTGGCTGGCATCTGGTGCAAGTGATCGAGCGCCGCACCGAAGGCGTATCCGAAGAGCGCCGCCGGGCGCTTGCCCGCAACACCATCCGCGCGCGCAAAGCCGATGAAGCCTATCAAGACTGGATTCGCCAAACTCGTGATCGCGCGTTTGTCGAATATCGATTAGAAGAAAAGTGATTTTTATGCGCGCCCCGCGTGAATAAAAATCATCACGAGCGCAGCCGGAGCTGGCCCGAATGAGTGGCGCCGTAGTCACTGCTGCCCGCACCCCGAAAACACCCGTTATCGCCATCACCTCGGGCGAGCCTGCCGGTATTGGGCCTGATCTTTGCGCCCTGCTGGCAAATGAAATCATCCCTGCCTCTACCATCACTCCTGCCACCGCTTCTGTCAACACCTCTGACAACATCAGGCTGGTTTTTATCGGTGATAAAAATCTGCTCGCG
>JAYWCO010000136.1:0-3059 GCA_043780475.1 Burkholderiales bacterium
TTCCACGCGCGCTCGGACACCGGAACCGTTTGCGTCAAGGTCAATTTTTTAGTTTTAAGCGCATCAAACACCAGATACGCCGTCATCAATTTGGTGAGCGAAGCCGGCTCGAAACGTTCAGTCGCTGCTTGCGATGCAAGGATTTGACCGCTGGCGGCATCAAACAGCACATACGAGCGAGCGGCGATAGGCGGCGGCGCAATGTCGCTTGTGGCCGTGCTGCTGGTTTGGGCATGCGCAGTCGCGATGAACAACGCAGCTAATGAGGTGACTATAAACGGGAACAATATTTTTTTCATGTGGGCTAGTGGGAGTTAAGGTAAGTACTGAGGAAATTACGGCTTGGAAATAAGCGGTGAAAAATCATGTGACGCTTTGACTTGCGCTTGAATGGCTTCGGCTTCCTCGCGGGTTTTATACGGGCCTAGACGAACGCGGAACAAGCCGTCTTTCTGCGACACCAAAATCGGCTCACGATTCCAATCGAGTTCACGCGTCATGCGGGCGCGAAAAATATCGGCGTTTTCCATAGCGGAAAATGCGCCGAGCTGGAGAAATAGCGAACCCGCATCGGGCGTAATCGGTGAGGCGGGAGAAATGTTGGATGCTGGTGTCGTCATCGGGGTTGCGGACGTGGATGTAAGGGGCATGACAGCAACGTTAGGCGCAATGGATGTATCAAGTCGCGGGCTGTTGGCAAACACCCGCTCAATGATCACCAGCCCGCTGCCGCGTCGTGCAATATCGAGCCGATTGGCAGCCGCAAACGAGAGATCAATCATGCGTTCTGAGTGGAACGGGCCGCGATCATTAACCCGCACCACCACCGATTTACGATTCGCTGGATTGGTCACGCGCACATACGATGGCAGCGGCAGGGTCGGGTGTGCGGCGGTCATCGCATACATATCGTAGGTTTCGCCGTTGGCGGTTTTTTGACCATGAAATTTGCGGCCATACCATGAGGCAACACCTTGTTGTTTGAAGGTGTCCGCCGCCACATTCGGCACATAGGTTTTGCCAAACACCACGTAAGGGCGATTGGCGCCGCGATGCAACGGCTCGTTCTTCGGAATCGCATCCGGAATCGCCTCAAGATTGGGCGGCGGGTTCGCACCGGGGCCATCGTCCAAATAGTAAGCACCGGATTTTGGGTTGCTTGCATAGCCTTCTTTAGGCATCGGCGGTTTAGGCTCGGCGCCGGTTTTTTGATGCGTGGTGCCACAGCCGGAAAGTGCTAAAGCAAATATTAAAACACCAACAACGACGGGTGTCACCAGCCATTTTAGCCTGAAACTACCCGTAAAATGGCGTTCTACGTATTCCATATGTTGTTTCATGCGAGTTTTCAAGTGGAGACCAATTGCTTATGCGTCGAAATACTCATCAGCATGCCGAATGAAATACACATGGACAAAATCGCGGTACCGCCATAGCTCATCAGCGGCAACGGCACCCCGACCACCGGCAAAATGCCGGTGACCATGCCGATATTGACAAACGCGTAAGTGAAAAAACTCAGCGTCACTGCGCCCGCGAGCAGGCGCGAAAAGGTGGTGGGTGCGTTGATCGCAATCATCAGGCCGCGACCAATAATGATGAGATAAAGTGCGAACAATAATAAGATCCCGACAAGGCCAAACTCTTCGCCAAACACCGCCAAAATAAAATCAGTGGAGCGCTCTGGAATAAAATCGAGCTGCGCCTGGCTGCCGTGCTGCCAGCCTTTGCCCAGCACACCGCCCGAGCCAATTGCAATCGTCGACTGAATGATGTGATAGCCCGCGCCCAACGGATCGTTCGAAGGATCAAGCAGTGTCAGGATTCGATCACGCTGGTAGTCATGCATAAAATTCCATAAAAACGGCAGCGATGCCAGCCCGATCACGGCCCCTGTGATCAGCAATTTCCATGAGAGGCCTGCAAAAAAAATCACAAAGAATCCGGCCGAGAAAATCAAAATTGCGGTACCGAGATCAGGCTGACGCATCACCAGCAGCGTCGGCACCAGCAGGATCATGGCCGCAATTGCATAGTCCTTGATATTGAGCCCTTCTTCTTTGCGATGAAAGTACCAGGCGAGCAATAGCGGCATGCCGATTTTCATCATTTCGGAAGGCTGTACCGTGGCAAATCCCAGGCTCAGCCAGCGCCGCGCGCCGTTGCGAACTTCGCCAAACAATGCCACGCTAATCAGCAACCCCAGCCCCACCAGATAAACCGGAATTGCAAAGCGCATCAGGGTTTGCGGCGGAATGTTGGCGATGATCCACATCACAATCAAGGCCACCCCAAAGTTGCGCGCCTGGCCCAATGCGCGATCAAAGGTCAGCGCACCCGAAGCCGAAAAAACCACGATTAGCGAAATCGCCGCCAGTACTGCAAAGGCAATCATCAACGGGCCATCAAGGCAGCGCGAGAGCGCATAGAACAGGCGGTTAATCGATGCTCTCATCGTCGCTTTCCGGAGGCTTGATTTTTTTAACATCTGGCAGCTTGCCGAGCAAATAAAAATCCATCACGGCGCGCGCAATTGGTGCTGCCGCTTGCGCACCTTTGCCGCCGTTTTCAACCATTACTGCCAGAGCAATGGTAGGTTTATCGGCTGGGGCATAAGCGATGTACCACGCATGGTCACGCAGCCGCTCCACCACCCGGCCTTCAATATATTTTTCACCGCGCTTCAGGCCAAACACCTGCGCCGTGCCAGTTTTGCCCGCGCTCACATAGCCGGTATTGATAAAGGCGCGAGCGCTGGTGCCTTCTTTGGGCACGCCTGCCATCGCCGCTTTAATTACGGCAATGTTTTCAGGCTTGATCGCGAGCGGGGCGGCCGGGTAGGCATTCACTACGGTCACCGATGATTTTATTTTGCCGGTAGAGACGTCCGTAATACTGCGCACCAGATGCGGCCGTGTTGGCACGCCATCATTGGCGATGGTGGCAGTGGCGTGTGCCAACTGCATCGGCGTGAAGGCGTTATAACCCTGACCAATGCCGGTGGAAATACTGTCGCCCAGATACCATTTGCGTACATCCGAGGCGGCTTTGGCAAAGCG
>JAYWCO010000137.1:0-2270 GCA_043780475.1 Burkholderiales bacterium
GCGGCTTCCGTATGAGCAAGCTCAGGGGTCAGCGTGGTACGCGCATCCCGTACCGGTGCGAAGGCGGAAATGATGAGGGAAACCGGTGCGATCACCTGCTTTTGTTCATCATGATCAAGCCATGCAGTTTTCATTGACAGCGAATCTTTACCCACTGGAATCGAAATTCCCAGCGCCGGGCAAAGCTCCATGCCAACCGCTTTAACCGTGGCAAATAATTTTGCATCCTCGCCGGCCACGCCGGCAGCGGCCATCCAGTTTGCCGAGAGTTTGATGTCAGAAATATGCTCAATATCAGCAGCCGCAATATTCGTCAGCGCCTCGCCCACTGCCATCCGGCCTGACGCAGGCGCATCAATAATCGCAATAGGGGTGCGCTCGCCCATGGCCATGGCTTCACCGAGATCGGCGTTATAACCCATCAGCGTCACCGCACAATCAGCGACGGGTATCTGCCAGGGGCCAATGAATTGATCACGCGCCGTCAGGCCGCCGACCGAGCGATCGCCAATCGTGATCAGAAACGATTTATCGGCCACGGTGGGCAGACGCAGCACGCGATAAACCGCATCTTTCAGTTCGATATTGGCGATGTCCAGAGCTGCCATTACCGGCGGCACCGTGACCACATCACGATGCATGCGCGGCGGTTTGCCGAGCAGCACATCCATATCCATATCAACGGCATTATTGGCAAACAATGGGTCAGTGACAATCAATTGTGGTTCGGCGGTAGCAGTGCCCACCACCGCAAACGGGCAACGCTCACGCTCGCAAAATTGTTTGAACAGCGGCAATGAAGCAGGTGCAATCGCCAGCACATATCGCTCCTGCGATTCATTGCTCCAAATTTCTTTCGGGCTCATGCCGGGCTCTTCACTGGGCACGGCACGTAAATCAAAGGTAGCACCCATGCCGCCGGCATGCGCCAGCTCAGGCAGGGCATTCGAGATACCGCCCGCCCCCACATCATGCAACGAGAGAATGGGATTTGACTCGCCGAGCTGCCAGCACGCATCAATGACTTCCTGGCAACGCCGCTCCATCTCCGCATTGGCGCGCTGCACCGAATCAAAATCCAGCGCTTCGGTATTCGCACCGGAGGTCATGGACGACGCCGCACCACCACCCAGGCCAATGCGCATGCCCGGCCCACCAAGCTGGATCAGCAAGGTGCCGGGGCCGAATGGCTTTTTATGGGTATGGCGAGCCGAGATATTACCCAGGCCGCCCGCGATCATGATCGGCTTGTGATAGCCGCGCATCACGCCTTCAGACTGTTGTTCATAGGTGCGGAAATAGCCGGTCAAATTGATACGACCGAATTCATTATTGAAAGCCGCGCCGCCCAGCGGGCCTTCGATCATGATGTTCAAGGCAGACGCGATTCGTGACGGCTTGCCATAGGTGTGTTCCCATGGCTGCATAGCACCGGGAATGTTCAAATTAGAGACTGAGAAACCGGTCAGTCCGGCTTTTGGTTTTGCACCAATGCCGGTCGCGCCCTCATCGCGAATTTCCCCCCCCGAACCGGTCGCAGCCCCGGGCCAGGGCGCAATCGCGGTGGGATGATTATGCGTCTCGACCTTCATCAAGATGTGAGTCTTATCCGCTTGAAAACCATAGCAGGCGTTGATTGGGAAAAACCGCTCAATGGTGGCGCCTTCCATCACCGCGCAGTTATCTGAGTACGCCACCACCGTGCCCCGCGGCGTGACCGCATGGGTATGACGAATCATCGCAAACAGGCTTTTGTCCTGGGCTTCGCCATCAATCGTCCACGATGCATTAAAAATTTTATGACGGCAGTGTTCAGAATTGGCCTGCGCAAACATCATCAGCTCGACATCGGTCGGGTCACGTTTAATTCGGGTGTAATAGTCAAACAAGTAATCAATTTCATCGGGCGACAATGCTAACCCCATCGCCAGATTGGCATGCTCCAGTGCGGCTTTTCCACCACGCATGGTCGGGATCGTGCTGAGCGGCGGCGGCACTTGGGTAATGAATAATTCGGCGGCAGCATCGAATGAAAAACGCACTGTCTCCGTCATCGGATCATGGATCGCACGCAACATATGGTCGCGCGTTTCATGACTGAGGGCTTCATTCTCGGCATTCATCTCAACATAAAAAGCCGTGCCGCGTTCAATGCGCTTGATCTTGCCAAGACCACAGTTGTGCGCAATATCGGTCGCCTTCGAAGCCCAGGAAGAAATAGTACCAATACGAGGAATCACTATTATCGGCGATGGTCTTGAGGCATTTTT
>JAYWCO010000138.1:0-10159 GCA_043780475.1 Burkholderiales bacterium
TTTTTTGTCGACGTACAGGAACCGAGACGGGCGGTAGGTGGTGTCGCCGGAAGTGCCATCGCGCATCACGAAGAACATGCCTTCGTCCTCGCCGACAACATCCATTTTGTATTTCCTGCCTTTCAATGTGAATTCAACGTAGCCGGGGCAGGGCTCTTCAGAAACCTCATCAATAATATTGACGATGGCGATTGTTTTGCCAGCCGGGTAGGGCACAAATTTGGCATCGACCAAAAACACGCGATTGGTCTCGTACCAGATGCGTCCGGGAAAATTTTTCCGTACTGCCGATTGATTATCAGCCAGGCGCAATACAAACGTGCCTTTGCGCTCGATGATGTGCAAGGCAATGCGATCAAGGGTCACCCAATCGCGCTTATCGCTGGCCGTGCCCATGATGCGCTCGCCGGTAAACAGTTTGCCCTCAGCCGACATCGCCACGCCCAGGGCCGGATTAAGGGTCACTTTGCCCGCCTCAACGGTGAGCGTGCCGAGACGCGCAGGCCCGGTGCCGATCAGCTCGGGCGGAAACACAATATCGTTATCTTTACCGGTGCCAAAGGTGTTGATGCCCGGCTTCATGATGAAGCGTCCGGCCAATGTCAGCCACCCGTTGTCACGCCGCAAGCTGGTCTCGACCTTGTCGTGCCAGGCTTCAATATCGGCGATGTATTCCAGCGGCAGCTCGGCTTTTTTTGCTGGTGCGGCGTGAATCAATCCGGCTGCAAACAACGCAGCGATGGCAATAGCAACAGCAGAAACAGCTGAAGAAATTAAGCGAAGGTTCATGATGACGTCCTGGTTGGGAATAATCTAAAAATGGCCGAAAATTATGCGCTTTTTGGTGGTGAAAGGGTTGGTGAGAGGGTAGGTGAGGGGATGATGGCGGCGCTGATGGCGGTGCTGACTAAGTCAGGCGCTAAATCATTCATGCATTTGAAATGACCCAGCGGACAGGTCCGTTGAAAGCAGGGACTGCATTCAATATTTAATGAAATTACCTGAGCGCGCAACGACAGCGGCGGGGTAAATTTCGCTGAGCTGGAGCCGTACAGTGCGGCGACCGGCACGCCCACGGCGCAGGCGATATGCATCAGCCCGGAATCATTGGTCACCACTTGTTCAGCCAAGCTTAATAAATCAATCGCGTCATCTAGGCCCGTAGCGCCCGCCAAATTGATGCAGCGCCCAATGGCGAGCTGATTGATTTCATCGGTGATGGGTCGATCTTTTTTTGAGCCGAACAACCATATCTGTTTACCCTGCCCAATGAGTTGAATCGCCAGCGCCGCAAAGTGTCGGGTGGGCCAGCGCTTGGCGGGGCCATATTCGGCACCGGGGCAAAACGCGACGATGGGTTTATCCAGGTTCAGCTGGAGGCGTTGCAAGGTTTGTTCGCGGTGGGCCGCATCTATGCGCAGCGTTGGTGTTGGCGTTGGTGCTGGCGGGCGAAGCGGTGCCGCAGCTTGCGCCGCCGCCAGCGACGCAAATCTTTCCACCATCAGGGGCAATGCGGCTTCATCCAAATCACGGCAATCGCTCATAATCCAGCCGCGCCTTTCGCCGCGAAAGCCAGTAATGATGGGGATCCGGGCGAACCACGGCAGCAGCGCAGATTTAAAGGTGTTCGGCAACACGAATGCGCGATCATAGGCTTTCGTGCGCAATGATGTTCCTAACGCACGGCGCGCCAGCAGCTTCAAGTCGCCATGTGCAAACGGGTTTTCCAGCACCTGCGCGACTTCCGGCATGCGTGCATAGACTGGCATCACCCAAGCGGGTGCCAGCACATCGATGATGGCATTTGCATGCTGCGCATAGATGAGGGTCAGCAGCGGCTGCGACAGCATCGCATCGCCCACCCATGACGGCGCTATGATTAAGATACGCATAATTTTTTATACAAACTCTATATCTGGCCGGCTTCTTGGAGAATTTTTGCTCGTATTGCCTCGCCAGTGCTAGAGTTTCAATGTTCGCTTCTGACGGGGCCGGAAAATTTATAAACCGTGCCGCAGTAAGGACACTTGGCTTCACCGGTTGAGGTGACATCAATAAATACCCGTGGGTGGGTGTTCCATAATTTCATCGAGGGCATCGGACAATGCAGCGGTAGATCGGCTGCAGTCACCTCAATTTGTTGATACTTCAATTCAGTGGGCTGACTCATGATGGGCTTTCTGGAGGGCAATTATTCCACCCCCGGAGAGGTGAAAATATAGGTGAAGACAATAATGAAGAACATAATCTTAACGCAAGAATCCACGCGGTCGAGCCGATGCTCACCGATACGCCGTATCTGGCGCTGAGGCTGTACGATGTGTGGAACATGCAAAGTACTTATGTCATAATTAAGCACTAAAAAAATACCAATAGCAGTCCACTCTAAATTCCCGTTATTAAAATGGTAACGCCCTCGCGAAGGCAAGCCTGTGACCCTGAACAGCAATACCACGACAAAACTTTCGGCATCATCAGTCTCTAAAGCTGGAACCTCAACCGCATTGAGTCCCGAAGAAAAGCTCTCCGGCGACATGTTGTTGTTTTCCACCGGCCTGATGATGTTCGCCTCGGTGCTGTGGCTCGCGGTGTATTGGAGTTTTGGCCAGCGCTTTTCAACCATGATTCCGCTGACGTTTCAGTTTGTCTCAGTGTGCACGATTATTTTTTTCCTGAAGACGCGCAAGCTTGAGATTTTTTGCCTCATGCAGTTGTCGCTGTTTTTATTCACGCCGTTCGTGCTGCAGTGGTCAATCGGCAATTTTGTGAATGCCAGCGGGGTGTCGTTATGGGCATTGCTGGCACCGGTCGGTGCCATCGTCATCATGGGCACCAAAGAATCGGTGCCGTGGTTTATTGCCTATATATTCATGACGGCCATGTCCGGTATGTTTGATTATGTATTGCAATGGGACGCCAAGCTGCTCGACATGAAAACCGTGGCAGTTTTTTTCGTGCTCAATTTTGTGTCGATCTCCGCAATGGTGTATGTACTGCTGTGGTATTTCTCGCGCGAAAAGAAAAAACTGATCGACGCCATCGACGCACAAAGCCATGCGGTCTCGACAGAAAAAGAAATATCCGAGCGCCTGCTGCTCAATATTTTGCCGCAGCCGATTGCTGAGCGTTTGAAGCGGCAGGAGAGCAATATCGCCGATGGGCACGCCGATGTCACGGTGATGTTTGCCGATATCGTGAATTTCACCCATATGTCTGAAGAGTTATCGCCCAACGAGACCGTGCATTTACTCAACGATATTTTTTCCGAGTTCGATAATCTTGCCGAAAAATATGGCATTGAAAAAATCAAAACAGTGGGCGATGCCTATATGGCCGCAGGTGGTCTGCTCGATAAATACGGCGGGCATGGAAATGGTAATGGTAACGGCGGGGCGAGTGCTGAAGTGGACGGCAACCTGCCCGCTACGCGTGGCCAGTATGTTGATGCGATGGCCAATATCAGCCTTGAGATGCACCAGTTTGTGTCGCGCTACGTCGCGCCTAATGGTCAAAAATTAAGTTTGCGGATTGGGTTAGCCACCGGCCCGGTGGTCGCCGGGGTGATTGGTCGCCGGAAGTTTAGTTATGATCTTTGGGGCGATACCGTCAATATTGCCAGCCGTATGTGCTCGGAAGCGCAGCCGAATAACACTCAGGTTGATATCGTCACCCATCGTCGCCTGCACAGTCGCTTCCGCTTTGATGAAATGCATCATATTCAGGTTAAAGGCAAAGGTCCGATGCAGGTTTATAACCTGCTCGGTAAGTTACCGAGTTCGAACGCTAGTGATAATGACGGCGACAGTAATGTTATTCCGCTCGACAGCAGTATTCAGATTCGTTAGTCATTTGCTGTGTTGATAGTCGATACCATGGCCGCCGCTACATTGCCCACTGCCGCTATCCCAGCTGCGCCCGCAATCTCCGCCTCTGCCTCCACCCCCGCCGACGGTTCAAAACGTAATCCTCGCCATCCCGGCATTGCACTGGTGCTGCAGGGCGGCGGCGCCCGTGCCGCGTATCAAGTTGGGGTGCTAAAAGCGCTCTCGGAAATTTTAGGCCATCCGCGTGAAAGTCCTTTCCCGATCATTACCGGCACCTCAGCGGGTGCGGTGAATGCTGCGGTGCTGGCGCAGCATGCGGATAATTTTGCAGAAGGAGTCGCCACGCTGGTGCGGGTATGGAGCCAGTTTTCACCGGATCAGGTATATCGGACTGATTTTGTCGGGGTGGTAAAAAATAGCAGCAAGTGGTTGTCGGCATTTTTGTTTGGGGCAATTTCCAAAAACCATAAAGTATCGCTGTTCGATAATTCGCCACTGTTTCATCTGGTCGAAAAAAATGTGAATTTCAAACGGATCACCGAGCATATTCAGACCGGCGTGCTGCGGGCGATCGCGGTCACAGCATCGGGCTACAGCTCCGGGCAAAACTGCGCATTTTTTCAGGCAGGCCCGGATGTGCAGGGCTGGCGACGCTCGCAGCGGGTTGGTATTCGGGTGAGCCAGTTCAGGGCGGAACATCTGATTGCATCGGCCGCGATTCCATTTGCGTTTCCCGCGATCAAAATCAATCGTGAGTATTTTGGCGATGGCTCGATTCGTCAAATGGCGCCGGTCAGCCCGGCGCTGCACCTGGGTGCTGAGCGGGTATTCGTAATCGGCACGGCTAAGCTGGTCAAAGACAGCTCAGAGCGGCATCGCAGCGATTCCTATCCTTCGCTGGCACAAATTGCCGGGCATGCGATGGCCAGTATTTTTCTGGATTCACTCGCGGTGGATATTGAGCTATTGCAGCGCATGAACACCACGCTAAAATATATTGATGATGAAAAGCTCAAAGCCTCCGGCACCAATCTGCATCATGTGGATGTCTGTGTAGCGTGCCCAAACCAGCCGCTGGAAAATCTGGCGCATAAGCATGTGGGCGATCTGCCATGGACGATTCGTTTTTTGCTGCGCTCGATCGGCGCCATGCGCAAAGGCGGCGCGACGCTCTCAAGCTATATGCTGTTTGATTATCGCTACTGTACGGCGCTGATCGAGATGGGCTACAGCGACATCATGGCGCGGCGCGATGAGATGCAGGTGTTCTTCGATCCCAATGCCTGTCCGATGCCGACTGAAATCCCGATGTCGCAATTTGATCCGGGCCGCACCTTGCAAATGGAAGCGGCCTCTCCCTGATTCGGTATCAAGGGAACGCGATTTGCTATTTTTGCGATTGTTGTAATTTAAAGCGGCCTTGAATCCACCGGCTAATCTCTTCAACTTCCTCAGCGCATAGCGCGTGCTGCATCGCATATTCACGCCATTCCACTTTAAAGCCTTGAGCAATCATGGCGTCTCGCGAGGCTCGCGCCAGCGCTAACGGCACCACTGGATCCTGCGTGCCGTGCGCCATCAAAATCGGGATATGCGCGTTGGCAATGGTTTTTTCTGCGGGCAAAGAATCGCCCAGCGTCAAATAGGTTGATAGGGCCAGGATGCCCGCCAGTGCTTGTGGTTGGCGTAGTCCCACCTGCAATGCAATCGCCCCGCCCTGCGAAAAACCGGCGAGCATAATGTGCTCAGACGCAATGCCGCGCGAGACTTCGCTATTGATTAACGCGTCAATAAAAGCCTGCGACTCACGCACCCCGGCTTCATCCGGCTTACGTTCTCGACGTTCCAGCTCCGCCATTGAGATGTCGTACCAGCCCGGCATGGCGTGGCCGCCATTGATGGTGATGGGTCGGGTGGGTGCCTGCGGAAAAATAAACCGCAGCGGCAAATCATCCGGCAGATATAGCTCCTTGACGAGGGACACAAAATCCCAGCAGTCAGCGCCCAAGCCATGCATCCAGATGATGCTGCCTTGGGGTTCAGGGCCGGTGAGGAGTTCCAGGTGTTTGATGAGTTTGGGCATGGCGAAAAAAGTAAATTAAAGGAATTCAGGAATCGCAGGAAACGCGGGAATCGCAGCAACGGCGCTATGTTGGGGGCAGGCTTTTAATGGCGTTTCTGATCGCATTCTTGGGCCGGAATGCTTTGATTACCTCATCACGGGTTTCAAGATACGGCCCGCCGATCAGATCAATACAGTAAGGGACAGCCGCAAACATACCGACTTCAATCGGCTTGCCGTCCTCATCCTTCAAGCCTTCGAGAGTTTCTTTAATCGCTTTCGGCTGGCCGGGTAAATTAATGATCAGGGTTTGTTTGCGAATCACCGCCACCTGACGCGACAAAATTGCGGTGGGTACAAAGCGCTGCGATATTTGCCGCATGCGTTCACCAAAGCCATCCATGATGCGATCCGCAATCGCGATGGTCGCATCCGGGGTGACATCACGTGGCGCGGGCCCGGTGCCGCCGGTGGTGAGCACCAGTGCGCATTCCTCCACCTCCACCAGCGCTTTTAAGGTCGCTTCAATCAGCGGCTGCTCATCCGGTATCACCAATGAGGCGAAGGTGAGCGGATTCTTCAGTGCACCGCGCAGCCAGCCTTCCAGCGCCGGTAAGCCTTGATCCTGATAGACCCCGCTTGAGGCACGATCACTGATCGAGAGCAGGCCAATTTTGACCGGATCATACTCAACCTTCATTTCGCGTGATCCTCAGTGGCGCTAGCACCAGCATCTGCTTTCGTCCGATCAATAATCTGTTTATGCAAGGCCTGATAGAGCAGGCGAAAATATTTTGGCGGGCGCTGGGCGGCGTGATCTTCCCGGGCCTTGTTTAAATAGCTTTCCAGCAGCACCCGATCGGCTTCCGGGAATTCATTGGCAAACGCCGCAACCGCGGTGGCATCGGCCAGCATCCGGTCACGCCAGCGCTCGGCTAAATGATGCTGGGCGGTTTGTTTCTGGCTGGGTGCCTTGAGCAGTTGTAGCGCCTCGATAATGGGCGCGGATTCAACCTCGCGCATCAGCCGACCGATATATTGCATCTGGCGCTTGAAGCCGCCGTGCTTGCTGGGGCCAATGTTTTTGCAGTCGAGCACTGCGGTTTCCAGCTCTTCAGGAAGGGCTAGTTTGCGAATCACTTCCGGCGTTAGCCGCACCAACTCGGCGCCAATCGTCTGCAAAGCCGTGCTGTCGCGTTTCTTCTGGCTTTTGCTGATAGAATTTTCGTCTTGTTCTGCTGTAAATTTTTCTTTTTTCATTGCTTACGCTGCTTTTTCTTTCCCGGAAAACCGGGCTTTCAAGCCCTGTTCCCATCAGTTAAGCCCGCATTTTACCCCACGTTGAGACCAACCTTTGACTTCTCCTTCCAGCATCAGCCATGCCGCCAACAATAATTTGCGTGATCTCGCCGCGTTCGCACTTGAGCGCGCCAAAATTCTGGGCGCGACCGCCGCCGATGTCGAAATTTCCACTTCTACTGGCCAAAGCGTAACTGTGCGTCTGGGTGAAGTCGAAACCATTGAGCATAATCGCGATAAGGGCTTGGGCATCACGGTTTATCTAGGCCAGCAGCGCGGCAATGCTTCCACCACCGATCTTTCCCGCGCCGCTATAGAGCGCACCGTGGCGGCCGCCTTGGCGATTGCCAAATACACGGCGCCGGATGAATTTTCCGGCCTGGCGGATGTGTCCCGCCTGGCGGTTGCGCCGTATCCGGATTTATCGCTGTATCACCCCTGGGTATTGTCGGTAGCGGCCGCTACTGAGCTCGCGAAGCGCATGGAAGCAGCGGCCTTTGCGGTGGATAAGCGCATCAATAATTCTGAAGGCGCGTCAGTCTCAACCTCTGAATCTGATTTTATTTATGCCAACTCACTTGGCTTCATGGGTGGCTACCCGACTACGCAACACAGCGCCAGTGTGTCGATGATTGCCGGTACCGATGACGGCATGCAGCGCGACTACTGGTACGCCGTCGGTCGTGCTGAGCATCAATTGGAATCGCCTGAAGCGATTGGTGAGCGTGCGGGTAGCCGCACGGTAGCGCGGCTGGGCTCTAAAAAAGCCCCCAGCGGCGAAGTACCGGTCATGTTCGATGCTACCGTGGCATCCGGCTTGATAGGCAGCTTTGTCGGCGCGGTGAGTGGCTCATCGCTGTATCGTAAATCCAGTTTTTTGCTCGATAGCGCGGGCACTCAAATATTCGCGCCGGTGGTGTCGATTTATGAAGACCCGTTCCTGACAGGCGGCTTGGCGAGTGGCCCGTTTGACGCCGAAGGTGTGACCACGGTCGCGCGCGACATCGTTAAAGACGGGGTGCTGCAAGGCTATTTTTTGGCGACTTATTCGGCGCGCAAATTAGGCCTGGCCAGCACCGGTAATGCCGGCGGTAACCATAATTTAATTGTCAAATCCGGCGATCTCGATTTCGCCGGCCTGTGCAAAAAAATGAATCGCGGGTTTATCGTCACTGAGCTGATGGGCCAGGGCGTGAATAATGTCACCGGCGATTATTCACGCGGCGCGGTGGGCTTCTGGGTTGAGAACGGTGAGATTGCCTACCCCGTGGAAGAAACCACCATCGCGGGCAATATGAAAGATATGTTCAAGGGCATTGTCGCGGTGGGTACGGATCGCTTAGCGCTTGGCTCAAAACAAACCGGATCGATCCTGATTGATCGAATGGCGGTATCGGGGGAAGGCTGAATGGAAGACTGGAATTCAGGCAGCCGATTAGCAAAGCCGCAGAGTAATACCGCAAGCAAAAAATAGTTGAAACATTAGAGGTCAATCACTCTCTGGAAAGCAATATGAAAAATCCTGATGTGCAACGACGAAAATTCCTTTCCGCGGCGAGTGCCAGCTTAGCCGCTGGAGCAGTTGCATTGCCAGCCGCAGTATCAACGTCCGCTTCCGCATCCGACCTGCCCACCACCAAATGGCGCCTCACTTCCAGCTTTCCGAAAAGTCTGGATACGATTCATGGTGGCGCCGAAGCCCTGGCGAGACGGGTCGCATCGGCCACCGGCGGTAAATTTCAGATTCAGGTGTTTGCGGCGGGTGAACTCGTGCCCGGCCCGCAGGCGCTCGACGCCGTTAAAGACGGCACGGTCGAATGTTGTCACACCGCGCCCTATTATTATTTTGGCAAAGACGCGACCTTCGCTTTTGGCACCGCCATTCCGTTCGGCCTCAACACCCGCCAGCAAAATGCCTGGATGTATCACGGCGGGGGGCTCGCCTTGATGCGCGAGTTTTATAAAGACTACAACATCATCAATTTTCCGGCGGGCAATACCGGTGCGCAAATGGGTGGCTGGTTTCGCAAGGAAATAAAAACCGTGGTGGATTTGAAAGGCATGAAATTTCGTATCGCCGGATTCGCCGGTAAAATCCTCGCTCGGCTCGGGGTGGTGCCACAGCAAATCGCTGGCAGCGATATTTATCCCGCACTGGAAAAAGGCACTATTGACGCCGCTGAATGGGTTGGCCCTTACGATGATGAAAAACTCGGGCTTAATAAAATCGCCAAATATTATTACTATCCGGGCTGGTGGGAGGGCGGGCCGCAGCTGGATCTGTATGTGAATCTCAAACAATGGGAAGCCTTGCCGCCGGAATATAAATCCATCCTCGAAGCCGCCTGTGCTGAAGCCAATATCAATATGACTGCTAAGTACGACGCGCTTAACCCGGCTGCGTTGCGCCGCTTGGCCCGACAAGGCACGCAATTGCGCCCGTTCAGCCGTGAAATTATGGAAGCCTGCTACCAGGCCACCGTTGAAGCCTGCGAAGAAGAATCCGCAAAAAATCCGAAATTCAAAAAAATTTACGAGCCATGGAAAGCGTTTCGCGATGATCAGATTTTATGGTTTCGCGTCGCTGAACAGAATTTCGATAATTTTATGGCCACCGTCAATCGAGCGGCGCCCGCTCCTAAAACCGACCCTAAAAGCAAAGCTACGCCTGCCAAAAATTGACCAGCGGCATCGTATTTTTTCAGCATTGTTAAATATTTTCGGTGCGCTGATATTTTAAGAGTAGGGTGGTTGCTCCAGCAAGGGGGATCAAATGAATAAAATAAATAAAGTAGCGATAGTTTTTCCGTAGAAATGATGTCAGTTAGCGCATTTGCCGGTTCTGTCGCGATAAGGTCATGAGACCGAGCAGGTTGGCGCTCGATGCGATGATTAAAATGCGAGTGAGTAGAACTGGTTTGCAGCAGACGAGGCTTGGTCTTTGATATCGCCCAGTTGATTCTTGCGAATCATA
>JAYWCO010000139.1:0-3122 GCA_043780475.1 Burkholderiales bacterium
TGTCAAAGACTCTTCTAGATTTCGGGTTGCTCACGGTTTATACCATTTCGATTTTAACAACCTATCGGACTGTCTGCTTTTATTAGACCACTACACGCATTGGCATCGGACTCGCTCAAGGGGCGCCGCCGTCTATGCCCTGCGCGCACTGCACACTGTCTCATTAGCGAATGTCATATGAATGGCGAAGAAATAAATTTCTTGCGGGAGCGCTTAGCCGTTTATATATATAATTATATGCATATAATACGTGATGCAATTTAAGTGGGACGAACTCAAACGTAAATCAAACCTCGCCAAACACGGCATTGATTTTAATGATGCAAGGCGCGTATTCACTGGGCCGTTGGTGCTCTTTGAGGATGATCGAGCCGACTACCGCGAGCAACGCATGATCGCGATGGGATTACTGGATTCACTTGTTGTTATCGTTGTCCATGTTGAATCAGACAGCACTATCCGAATCATTTCCATGCGAAAGGCGGACAAATATGAAACGAACCTCTACTACCAAAACCTCGGCGCGGGCTGATGACGCACCCCGGCTCACTCAGGCTAATTTTGATCGCGCCGAGTATCGCGTGGGCGGCAAGAAAGTGGCCAAGGCCGAATGGCAGACAGCAGTGCAGCTGCAACTAGGCAAGAAGCGCATTAGTATCATGCTGGATGCTGCTGTTATTGAGCATTTCAAATCGGCGGCGGGCGAGCGTGGGTATCAGACGTTGATTAACGATACTTTGCGCCGAGCCGTTGAAGGCGAGGCGCTGTTGAGTGAAATGCGACATGTGATTCAGCAGGAGTTGGCGATTTATAAGCGACGTTAATTTTTTGGGCGCTTTGTTAGGCCTTAGGCGAAATCGTTCACCTGTACTCTCGCGCTCTTAAATGGGGCTGGTTTAAAGAACCGTTGTATGCTGACCAGCGAATTCGACGGTTCGGATCGCGATTATTTTGCTAGAGACTGCTGATCACGCAAAGACACCAAGCGGCCCAAACGGAAAAACAGCAGATGAAAATCTGCCGTTTTTTATTGCTGGTTTAAAACCCTAGTACTGGTGGGGCTCTTGGCGGCGTTTTGCTTGAAAAATCGCACCAGTGCTAGGGTTTAATTTTCTGCTTTTTGATATTGCTAAGTTTGTGTCGTTGGCTCATGGGCGCCTTGTCGTAGAGTTGAATCGTCGTGTGGTTGTTTTGCAATATGGCGGTATTGAAATACTGCGCTGCTAAAAAATAGCGCCGCGATTATTTATTTGGCGGCAACCAGTACATCGGCATGACGTGAAGCGCTCACAACGATGGTGTTCATTTTTTCGACGGGCATGCGTTGTGCAGTGATGACGATGGCGTCCATTTGTTGTAGGTCGACGGCAGCTTGATTAACGCTAACGGTTTGGCTGTTGGCGACGGCGGCGATGGAGCCGATAAATAAGCTGACCATGACGATGGCAGTAGCGATGTTGTCTTTGCGGTTGGTTTGGGTTTTCATGATCGTTTCCTTTGTGTGGGTGGTTTGGTTGGTGTTGCGTTTTGTTAATGAAGCCACTTTATTTAAAGGCGCATGAACCCTCAAACGGATTCCGATGAATTGCACAAAATGTGGTGTGAATCCGCAAAATCAGGGCTGAATTGATGTCCGGGCGCTACGCCCGCGCAGCAAAAAGCCCCGCAGTGCGGGGCTTTGGCCGAAGGGAACACGGGTGAAACACGAGGGAAACACGAAAAAAACACGCCAGCTTGTCAGTAACGCCAGCAAAACTCAGGCGCTTAAGTTATTCAGCACTGAGTCCTGATGCCATCTGGTGTTGCTATCCGGTGATCAACTCATCAGCAGCTTTGCCCGGCGATTGAAGCTGTGGCCATCATTTCATTAAACAGCGCCATTGAGACCTGGCCGGATACCGCATAGGGATCAAGCTCGGCTTTCTCAGAGTATTTGATCAGCAGCGACGGATTGATCCGTGCCAGTGGCACCTGGCCCATTGACCAGTGCGCGAAGCGACGCTCTTCAATTTCCTCATAACAAAGCAGCATCACTTCTTTATGGCGGGGGTCATTGGAAATTTTATTGTAGAGCGTGTTGACTTCGAGGCGTCCACCTTCTAGCACCTGCAAAAAAATCTTGCCGCTGCAACACAGCACGCCGGTAATGCCGCGCGGGGGATTGTTGGCGCGTGATTTGGAAACGATCGCATTCAGATCTTCCTGAGCAATGGTGTCCTGGGCGCGGCTGCAATACATGAGACGAACTAACATGAGAATTCCTTGGTTATTTTGATGATGACCGTTATGAATTTTTCTTGGTCAGCAGCGACAAAAATTCGCGACGCAAATTAGCGTCTTTCAAAAACGATCCGCGCATCAGGCTGTTGGTCATTTGCGAATCGCTGTCTTTCACGCCGCGCCAGTGCATGCAAAAGTGATCAGCCTCCATCACAATCGCAAGCCCGTCGGGCTGTACTTTTTCCTGCAGTACATTGGCGAGCTGGGTGACAGCTTCTTCCTGAATCTGCGGACGGCTCATGATCCAGTCACAGAGGCGCGCATATTTGGACAAACCAATTAAATTCGAATGTTCATTCGGCATGACGCCGATCCATACCCGTCCAATGACTGGACATAAATGATGTGAACAAGCGCTGCGCACGGTAATCGGGCCGACAATCATCAGCTCATTCAAATGCTCGATATTGGGAAATTCAGTAATGGCCGGTGCGGTCGCGTAACGACCGTTAAAAATTTCGGTGAGATACATTTTGGCGACGCGGCGCGCGGTTTCATGGGTGTTGTGATCATTCTCGGTATCGATCACCAGACTTTTCAGAACCTCCGCCATTTTTGCGGTGACTTCCTCGCGCAATAAATCGACTTCACCTTCTTTGACGAATGCCGCGATATTGTCGTTGGCGTGAAAGCGTTTGTTAGCCCGCTTCAAGCGAGCGCGAATGCGATCCGAAACAATGGCGCTGTTTTCGCCGTCGTCGGGGTCACTTTGAAACAATGGGGTCGGTTTGGATGACATAGCGGCGCTCTTAACAAACCATCCACAGTATTAACCGGTGATGGCGGGGTTACGTGCAACCAGGTTGGCCAATTAACAGCGTACGAATGCACGGCTCTCTATC
>JAYWCO010000140.1:0-1679 GCA_043780475.1 Burkholderiales bacterium
CTGTCGCGCCAGCCCGGCCGCCACAATATTCTTCGCCACATATCGGGCCGCGTAGGCCGCGGAACGATCCACTTTGGACGGGTCCTTGCCGGAGAATGCGCCACCACCATGCGGACAGGCACCACCATAAGTATCGACAATAATTTTACGGCCCGTCAGGCCGCAATCACCCTGCGGGCCACCCACCACAAAACGACCGGTTGGGTTCACCAGATAGCGGGTATTCACCAGCATTTCTTTGGGCAATACCGGCTTGATAATGGTTTCGATCACCGCTTCGTGAATATCATTTTGCGACATGTCCGGCGCGTGCTGAGTCGAGAGCACCACGGTATCAATCGATACCGGCTTGCCATCAACATAACGCATCGTGACCTGCGATTTGGCATCCGGGCGCAGCCAAGGTAGACGGCCATCTTTACGCACCTCGGACTGACGCTGCACCAGCCGATGCGCATAGTAAATCGGTGCGGGCATCAACACCGGCGTTTCATCGCAGGCGTAGCCAAACATCAGGCCCTGATCGCCCGCGCCCTGGTCAAGATTATCGTCCTGCGCTTTATCGACGCCCTGGGCAATATCGGGGCTTTGCTTGTCATAGCAAACCATCACCGCGCAGCCGCGATAATCAATGCCGTAATCGGTATTGTCATAGCCGATACGTTTGATCGTGTCGCGGGCTACGCCGATATAATCGACATTGGCGTGGGTGGTGATTTCACCCGCCAATACCACCAAGCCGGTATTGCACAGGGTTTCAGCGGCAACGCGTGAACGCGGGTCTTGCGCTAAAATCGCATCTAAAATTGCATCCGAAATTTGGTCGGCGACCTTATCCGGATGGCCTTCCGAAACGGATTCGGAGGTAAATAAAAAATCAGTCATTGGGTATCCCCACAGTCGTTGAGAAAAATAATGTATATCGCGAAGTGCAGCTTTGAAGTTTAGCAGAAACCTCTTTTCTACCCAACCGCGTCAATCTCGCTATTCAGCTGGTGGATGGTGTTGGGGCATAGTAGCGTGGTGAAAGCGCTGTTCGGCCTGTTCGGCAAGATGCCGTTACGGCTCAATCATGCCGTGGGTACCGTGATCGGTTTGATCGCTTGGGCATTGTCCGCGCGCCATCGTCGTTTAAGCGCGCAAAATCTGGCGCAATACAGCCAATGGCGCCAGCAGCCAATTGATTTTTCGATGCGATGCAGGGCAATGGCAGAGCAGGGTAAAGGCATCAGCGAGCTTGCCATCGCGTGGACAGCACCGGTCGAGCGCCTGTACGCGCTGGTGCGGGCTTGTGATGGTTGGGCGCAGGTGGATGCAGCCAAAAGATCGGGGCGTCCCATCATCTTTGTCACCCCGCATCTGGGCTGCTATGACATCGCGGGGCGTTATCTGGAAAGCCGGGTTCCTGTGATGGCGCTGTATCGAGCGCCCAAACAAAAGTGGCTGGAACCGATTATGCAGGCGGGGCGTATTCGCGGTGGCGGCTCGACGGCGACGGCGGACGCGGGCGGGGTGCGGGCGCTGCTTAAAACACTTAAAACCGGCGGCAATATTATTATGTTGCCGGATCAAGTGCCCAGCCAGGGTGAAGGACTGTGGATTGATTTTTTTGCACGCCCAGCCTACACCATGACGCTCCTGCCGCGACTGGCCACAGCGACCGATGCGGTCGTGTTGTT
>JAYWCO010000141.1:0-23238 GCA_043780475.1 Burkholderiales bacterium
TAAAAAACGGCTTGAACAAGGTGCGCACCGGTCGCGCCCACACCGGGCTGCTGGAACATGTGCAGGTTGAATACTACGGTTCGATGGTGCCGATTTCACAAGTGGGCAATTTGATTCTTGCCGACTCGCGCACGATCACGGTTCAGCCGTTTGAAAAAAAAATGGGCACCGCCATCGAAAAAGCGATTCGCGATGCCAACCTCGGTTTAAATCCATCCACGGTCGGTGATGTGATCCGCGTGCCGATGCCGGCACTCACCGAAGAGCGCCGCAAAGAATTGGCCAAGGTGGTTAAAGGCGAAGGCGAAGATGCGAAAGTGGCGGTGCGAAATATTCGCCGCGATGCCAACAACGCATTCAAAGACGCACTTAAAGCTAAAACGATTTCCGAAGACGAAGAAAAGCGCGCCCAGGATGATGTGCAAAAATTAACAGATCGTTTTATTGCTGAAGTTGATAAATTGGTGGCTGAAAAAGAGCATGAATTGATGTCGGTTTAGTTTTATAAAGACGACACTACTTTCAGCTCTCATCCATTATTCATGTCCGCACCTGTTGATACCGCAAGTTCAACCCAATCCATCCCGGCAGTGAGCGATGTGCCGCGCCACGTCTGCATCATCATGGACGGTAATGGCCGGTGGGCGCGCAGCCGTTTTATGCCGCGTGTGGCAGGCCATAAACGCGGCGTCGAAGCGGTTCGCGAGGCCGTGAAAACCTGCGGTGAATTGGGCGTCGAATATTTGACGATGTTCGCTTTTTCGTCAGAAAACTGGCGTCGTCCGGCTGACGAGGTATCGGTGTTGATGCAATTGTTTTTACGCGCGCTTGAGCAGGAGGTAGCAAAGCTGCATAACAACCAGATTCGCTTCAAGGTGATCGGTGATTTAACCCCATTCGATCCGCGCATTGTTGAATTGATTGCCAACGCCGTCAAGCTGACTAAAGACAATAAAAAACTGACCTTGACGGTCGCGGTGAACTACGGCGGGCGCTGGGATATTTTGCAGGCGGTGAATAAAGCAGCCATATTGAAACACCAGTATTGGTGCGCCTTGCATGGCAAAAATACACCAGAAAGCTCGCCAGATATAGAGTTTCCATCGGTGGTGGAGGACGACATCACCGCACATCTCGCCATGAATTTTGCGCCTGAGCCGGATTTATTTATCCGTACCGGTGGCGAAGAACGCATCAGCAATTTTCTGCTGTGGCAGTTGGCGTACACCGAATTTTATTTCACCGCAGAGCTGTGGCCTGATTTTAACCGCGCCAGTTTGCTCAAAGCTATCGACTCCTATCGCACTCGCGAACGCCGTTTTGGTCGCACCAGTGAGCAGCTTAAAGCGGCCAATATGAGCCACGCCGCGACTGCTGCCAGTGCCGCCGGTGCTTAGTAATTTAAGCGCTGCGTTGATGGCGCTGGGCGGCTATTTTTCTAACCGCTGTGTACGTCAAATGCGCAACGGGACGGAGACGCTGAAATCCTTATGCTAAAAATCCGCATCATAACTGCGCTGGTGATGCTGCCGATTGTGTTGGTAGCGCTGTTCATGTTTTCGGATTGGGCATGGGATATTTTTACGCTGGTGATCACACTCGTTGCTTGCTGGGAATGGAGTCGCTTCTGTCCATTTAAGGCTGCTAATGCCGCTCGCCCTGCCAAGGCGGATTCAAAAATGGGCAAATTGATTTATTTTGTGATCTCAGCGCTGATCTCAGCGCTGATTTTTTTCGCCTATTTGCAAACGCATGCGGCCGATTTTCCGGCCTTCCGGCAGCTTGCTTTGTGGGGCTGCGCCATCTCGGCGGTGTTCTGGTTTTTTATCGCGCCGCTGTGGCTTTCGCGCTCATGGCGCGCGCCATCGGTGGCGATTGCCGCGATCACGGGCTGGGTGGTGATTTTCCCGACATGGTTAGCGCTATTGGTGCTGCATGATAGAAGCCCGTGGTTGTTGCTGACGTTTGCGTTGATCGTCTGGGTGGCTGATGTGGCGGCGTATTTTTCCGGCAAGGCGTTCGGCAAACATAAACTTGCGCCCACCATTAGCCCCAGTAAAACCATTGAAGGTGTCATCGGTGGACTGGCGGGCGTTACCTTATATTTTTTCTTGTGGCAAATCTGGGCGCACCAGACCTGGGCGCGAGGGGAAACCTGGGTGCTTGAGTTGACCGGTCAGGGCGGGTGGTTATGGGGTTTTTTTATGTTGCTGGCTGTCGCGTCAGTGCTGGGTGATTTGTTTGAATCATGGATGAAGCGCGGCGTGGGCATGAAAGATTCCAGCCACCTGCTGCCCGGCCATGGCGGCATTCTGGATCGTATTGATGCGCTGACCTCCACGCTGCCCATAGCGGGCCTGTATCTGATGCTAGTGTTCTGATGATGAAATTAGTCAATGCAAACAGCCGTTAAAAAAATTACGATTTTAGGCTCCACCGGCTCCATCGGCGTCAGCACGCTCGATGTTATTGCCCGCCATCCGGATCGATTTTCTGTGTTTGCGCTCTCTGCACATTCGCGCGTCGAGGAATTAGCACAACAGTGCAAAATATTCAGGCCGCGTTATGCCGTCATGCCCGGCGGTGTTGACGAGGCCATTATTGAAGCAAACCCAGCTGCTGCGCTGAAACAGCGCCTCGCCGCGCTGGGGGTGGAAACCGAGGTGTTGGTGTCACCCTTGGGGTCGCCGTTGGGTTCGACATTCGGTTCGAAGCAAGACTCAGCATTGGAGTATGTTGCGGCCCATGCCGAGACCGATGTGGTGATGGCAGCGATTGTGGGTGCCGCCGGTTTGCGGCCCACGCTGGCAGCGGCGCGGGCGGGCAAGCGCATCCTGCTCGCGAATAAAGAAGCGCTGGTCATGGCGGGCCAATTATTCATGGACGCCGTCAAAGCAGGCGGCGCTACGCTGCTGCCAATTGACAGCGAACACAACGCTATTTTTCAATCGCTACCGCGTCACTACGCCGATGGCCTGACCCGCGTCGGCGTCAAGAAAATTATCCTGACCGCATCGGGCGGGCCATTTCGTACCCAACCCGTTTCATCGCTCTCGAAGGTCACGCCCGACCAGGCTTGCGCTCATCCCAATTGGGTGATGGGTCGAAAGATATCGGTGGATTCCGCGACTATGATGAACAAGGGGCTGGAGGTTATCGAGGCGCGCTGGTTGTTCGATGCCAATCCCGAACAAATTGAGGTCGTCATCCATCCGCAAAGTATTATTCACTCCATGGTCGAGTATCTCGATGGCTCCGTGATAGCGCAGCTTGGCAATCCTGATATGCGCACGCCGATTGCCTACGGGCTGGGTTTTCCGGACCGTATTGATGCCGGAGTGTCCACTCTTGATCTGGCTAAAGCAGGCAAGCTGGAGTTTGAAGCGCTTGATGAAGCGCGTTTCCCATGTGTAAGGCTCGCTTATGCGGCCATGCGGCGTGGCGGTACGGCCGCCGCTCAACTCAATGCGGCGAATGAAATCGCGGTTGAGGCGTTCCTTAATCATCAGCTTGGGTTTACCGATATTCCCGTCGTGATTGAAGAGGTACTCGCACAGCTTGCATTCAGTGATGCAACATCGCTCAATGAGATTATTGCCGCCGATGAAAGCGCCCGCGCCATGACGCACATTAAGGTGATTGAACGTGCGGCCCTTTCGAGGCTCCAAACCCCATGAATTTTTTAATTACCGTTGCAGCTTTTCTGCTCGCCATTGGCATTCTGGTGACCTTTCACGAGCTGGGTCACTATTGGGTGGCGCGTTGGTGTGATGTCAAAATACTGCGTTTCTCGATCGGTTTTGGCAAGCCGCTGTGGTTGCGGCGCTATGGGCCCGATCAAACCGAATGGGTGCTTGCCGCGCTGCCGCTAGGGGGTTATGTCCGCATGGCTGATGAGCGCGATGGCAGCGCCGACGTCGCGGCAACAGCCGCCGAAAGAAAGCGGACGTTTAATAATAAACCGGTCTGGCAACGCATCTTGATTGTGATTGCGGGGCCGGCGGCCAATTTTATATTGGCGGCATTTTTTTTCTGGGTTTTGTTGGTAGTGGGTACGCCGAGCATGAAGCCCTATATTGCAGCGCCTGCAGTGCCCGCGTCTCTCGCAGTTTCCAGCGCGGCAGAGCGCGGCGGCTTTGCAGAGCTTGACCTCATTACCCGAGTCGGTGATCGTGAGGTGTCCACCTGGGGCGATGCGCAAATGGCGCTGCTGGAAGCGGCGGTTGAGCATAAGCCGGTTGCAATCGAAGTCGAACCCGCTAATGGTCAGCGCGTAGTGAGATTGCTGGCGATGGACAGTCTGGTAAAAGAAGATCTGGATAAGGATTTTTTATCCAAGTTAGGGCTCACCCCGTATCGTTTATTGCCGATCCCGGTGGTTGATCAAATTTCCCCAGAGAGCGCTGCCGCACGGGCAGACCTGCGGGCGGCAGACCGAATTATCGCCATTCAGGGCAATCCGGTCTCCCGCTGGCAAGAGCTGGTAGCGGTGGTGTCCCAAAACCCGAGCCAGCCATTGACCTTTATGATTGAGCGGGATGGCCGTCAGATTGAAAAAATAATCACCCCGGACAGCATTACCGAAAACGGCAAGATCGTGGGCCGGATTGGGGTCAGGCCGAGTGTGGATCGTAGCCTTGAGGCGACGTTATTCACGACTGTTCGTTATGGCCCTGTCGAGTCGGTGAGCCGCGCCTGGCTTAGAGTTTGGGATATGTCGGTGTTCAGTTTGAAGATGATGGGCCGCATGATCATGGGCGATATTTCATGGAAAAACCTGTCTGGCCCGGTGACCATAGCCGACTATGCCGGCAAATCAGCGCAAATGGGCTGGGTGCAGTACCTGGGTTTTTTAGCACTCATCAGCGTCAGTCTGGGGGTGCTCAATTTGCTGCCTATCCCTGTCTTGGACGGGGGCCAGTTGATGTATTATACGTTTGAAGTTTTCAAGGGTAGCCCTGTGTCTGAACGCACCATGGAAATTGGCCAGCAAATCGGGCTAACACTACTGCTGGGCATGACTGCCTTCGCTTTTTATAACGACATTCATCGCTTGGTTGCAGGTTAGTTTCCGGCAACGCAGGTCGATGCACAGGTTAATTATTGATGCGTTTCGCTTCTCTTCACATTCGTCCCACTTCTAAATTGCTGGCAGTATTGCTGAGCGGATTGTTTTCTGCAGCGGCCTTTGCCATCCAGCCATTCGTTATTCGTGATATTCGCGTTGAAGGTGTTCAGCGTACTGAAGCCGGTACCGTGTTCAGTTACTTGCCGGTCAAGGTCGGCGAGCGCATCGATGATGATAAAGCTGCCGCTGCCATCAAAGCGCTATATGCCACCGGCTTCTATACCGATGTGCGTCTGGAAGTCGAAAACGAGGTGCTCGTGGTGTTTGTCGTTGAGCGTCCGGCGATTGCGCAAATCGATA
This sequence comes from Burkholderiales bacterium, assembly GCA_043780475.1. Classification (GTDB taxonomy): domain Bacteria; phylum Pseudomonadota; class Gammaproteobacteria; order Burkholderiales; family Usitatibacteraceae; genus UKL13-2. The sequence continues at coordinate 5,429 of JAYWCO010000141.1, forward strand.
TTAGCGGCGCCAAAGAATTTACCAAAGACAATTTAAAAGACGGCTTAAAACAAGCCGGTATTTCAGAAGCTAAAATTTTTGATCGGTCACTGCTTGATCGTGCCGAGAAAGAAATCAAGCGCCAGTACACCAGCCGTGGTTTTTACTCGGCCAAGGTGACCACTACCGTCACCCCACTGGAGCGGAACCGAGTATCGCTTACCTTTGCGATTGAAGAAGGCGATGTTTCCAAAATTGTGGACATCAACATCATTGGTGCATCGGCCATTTCTGAGAGCACGCTGATTAAAGAATTTGAGTTGTCTACGGGGGGCTGGCTTTCATTTTTCACCAAAGACGATCAATATTCAAAACAAAAATTGTCGGGCGACCTGGAAAAATTGCGCTCCTACTATTTGAACCGTGGCTACCTGGAGTTTTCAATTGACTCTACCCAAGTCTCGATCACGCCGGACAAAGAAAAGATTTACATCACAATCAACATCACCGAAGGCCCTGTATATACGATTGCCGGGGCTAAATTTCAGGGCGATTTAAAAATCCCAGAAGATGAAATGCGCGCCTTGCTGTTGTTCAAAGAGGGCGAAACCTTTTCCCGCCAAAAAATTGTTGATTCCGTCAAACGGATAACGGATCGCCTGGGTAATGACGGTTACTCGGATTCAAACATCAATCCCGTGCCAGAGCTGGATAAAGAAAAACGCACCGCCTTGTTCACCCTGTTCGTTGATCCGGGCAAACGTATTTATGTGCGCCGTATCAACGTGCAGGGCAATTCCCGCACCCGTGATGAGGTGGTACGCCGCGAGATTCGTCAACTGGAAGCTGGCTGGTATTCGATCGATAAAATTAACCGCTCCAAAGAGCGTCTTGAGCGCACCGGCTATTTTGAAGAAGTCACGGTTGATACGCCGCCGGTAGGCGGCACCAGTGATCAGCGCGATATTAATATCACGGTCAAAGAGCGCAATACCGGCAGCTTGCAGTTTGGTGTGGGTTTTTCACAATCCGAAAAACTAAGTTTGAATGCATCGGTTTCCCAGGCCAATATTTTTGGAACCGGCAACCAGCTTTCGTTCCAGATCAACAATAGTCGGGTCAGCAAGGTTTATCAGGTTTCATTTCTGGACCCTTACTGGACGGCGGACGGTATTTCACGCGGGTTTGATGTTTATCATCGCGCCCTCGATACCGCGACCTTATCAACCGGTGCTTTTAGTTCAACTACCTCGGGCGCGGGCGTTCGCTTCGGCGTGCCGGTGACGGAATATGATTCCATCAATTTTGGCCTGGGTTGGGAATTGACCAATTTAAGGCTCGACCAATTCAGCCCGCAGCGCTACCTTGATTATGTTAATACTTTCGGCGCCAAAAGTAACACGCTGCGCGGCGCGTTGGGCTATTCGCGTGATACGCGTGACAGCATTTATTTCCCATCGCGTGGCTATGTTCTTGAGGTGAGCGGCGAAGCTGGTTTGCCTGGCGGCGATATTAAATATTATCGGGTGCAAACCAAGGCGCAATACCTGCGGCCGGTTTGGGGCCCGATTGTGTTTTCAGGCAATATTGAGGTGGGCTATGCCGGTGGTTACGGTGGCAAGCCGCTGCCATTCTTCAAGAACTTTTATGCTGGTGGCGTTGATTCGGTGCGCGGTTTTCTGCAAAGCTCCTTAGGCCCGCGCGATTTTAATACCAATGAATTTTTGGGCGGCAGCAAGCGCTTCGTCACTAATCTGGAGCTGCTGTTTCCGATGCCCGGCGTGAAGACTGATAAATCAGTACGCATCTCAGCATTTATCGATGCGGGTAACGTATTCGGTGCCAATGAGCGAATTACCTTCAGAGACCTGCGCTCGTCATTTGGCGTGGCGGTCAGCTGGTTCTCGCCGGTGGGGCCGCTTAAGTTCAGTTTGGCGAAACCGATTAAGATTCAGGCTGGTGATCGTCCGGAACGCTTCCAGTTTTTGTTGGGGCGTGCGTTTTAATCGTCCGTGTCATCAGCAACATTGTCAGCGGTATAGCCAACATTGGCAGCATGCATAAAAAGGTGGCAAATATGGTGAGCGATACAGTTAAAAATACCTGGTTATTTTTATCAACCATGTTGCTGGCAACAGCAGCAACCGCAGCGGTGGCGAACGCGAGCGATGCCAAAATTGGGTTTGTTGATCGCGAGCGGATCGTGCGCGAATCAGCACCCGCCAAACGTTCGCAGGCCAAACTGGAAAAGGAATTCTCCACTCGCAAAGCAGAGTTGGACAAGCTGCAAAAGCAGGGGCGTGATATGGATGCGACATTACAAAAGGAATCCGTTACCTTGCCTGAGGCTGATCGCATGGTCAAAGAACGGCAGCTTGCGCAATTGACGCGGGATTTTCAGCGCATTCAGCGTGAGTATCGCGAAGATTTCACCTTGCGCCAGCAGGAAGAATTTGTGTCACTGCAGGAGCGCGCACAAAAAGTCATCATCGATATAGCCGAGAAAGAAAAATTTGATCTCATCCTGCAGGATGTGGTTTTCTTCAGTCCCCGTGTCGATATTACTGACAAAGTAATTAAAGCGCTGGCTGATAAATAACCGCACCATTGGATCAACTGCGGTGGCGCTGCAGCAGCATGGCTACAACAGCGCTGCGACTACGCAACGACTGCGCCGCCAAGAAATATTAAAGCATGCTACTCCGTGATCTGATCAGCAAACTTGGCGGCGAAGCGGTAGGCGAAGTCAGCCAGCCGCTCACTGGCGTCGGCACGATTGAGCATGCCGCGGCCAATCGTATTACCTTTCTGGCCAATCCAAAATATCGAGCCGCGCTGGCCTCATCAAGCGCAGGCGCTATCATTGTTGGCCTAAAAGATCGGGATGTCACCGACAAACCGCGGATTGTTGTGGCCAACCCCTATGCTTATTTTGCCCGTGTCGCACAATTGTTCAGCCCAGCGCGCGGGGTGGTAGCGGGTATTCATTCGAGCGCGGTGATTCATGCCGGTGCCATCATCGCCCCCACGGCCGAGATCGCAGAGTTTGTGTCGATTGGTCGCGGCGCCACCATTGGTGATGGGGTGCGCATCGGTGCGGGCTGCGTGATCGGCGAAAACGCGTTAATTGGTGCTGGCTCGACCTTGCTGGCTCGTGTCACTGTTTATGATGATTGCCGCGTTGGCGAACGAACCACCTTACATGCTGGTGTGGTGATTGGCGCGGATGGATTTGGCTTTGCGCCCGACAATGGCCAGTGGATCAAGATCCCGCAAACCGGCCGGGTGGTGATCGGGGATGATTGCGAATTGGGTGCTAATACGACGATTGATCGCGGCGCCATGGATGACACGACGATTGGCAACGGCGTGAAGATCGATAACCAGGTGCAGGTGGGTCATAATTGCACCATCGGCGATCACACCGTGATTTCAGGCTGTGTGGGCATCGCTGGCAGCACGCATATTGGCCGACACGTCATGATCGGCGGGGCTGCATCCATCATTGGGCATCTTTCGATCTGCGATGATGCCATTATTTCAGCCACCACCTTTGTCACCAAATCAATTGCCGAGCCGAACACTTATACATCAGGCATCCCGCACATGGCGCATCGGGATTGGCTAAAGAACATCGTGCATGTTCGCAACCTTGATGTGCTGGTAAAAGCACTCAAAAAAACCGGAGAAAAATAATGCATGAACCCACCGTCGATGCGGCCCTGAATACTGTGCCAAGCTCTCCAGATGTCATTATGCAAAGCGATGAAATCAAACGGTACCTTCCGCACCGCTATCCTTTGTTGTTGGTGGATCGCGTGATTGAATTGATCCCGGGTGTGCATATTAAAGCGCTCAAGAACGTCAGTATCAACGAACCTTTTTTCCAGGGCCATTTTCCGCATTATGCAGTGATGCCCGGCGTCTTGATTGTCGAGGCTCTTGCGCAAACGGCAGCGCTGCTGTCGCTCAAAAGTGCCGGTCAAAAAACCGATGAAAAAAACGTGGTCTATTTGGCCGGCATCGACGGCGCGCGCTTCAAGCGCCCGGTGGTGCCCGGCGATACGCTGATCATGACCGCAAAAATTCTGCTGGAAAAACGCGGGCTGGTTAAGTTTGCCGTGCAGGCGCATGTGGAAGGCAAGCTCACCTGCGAGGCCGAGCTGCTATGCACGATGCGGTCGATTGCATAATGTCAGGCAATATTCATCCCACGGCGATTATTGATCCGCGCGCCAGGCTGGGCGCGAACGTCAGCGTGGGCGCTTATACCGTCATTGACGGCCATGTTGAAATCGGTGTGGGCACATCGGTCGGCCATCACTGTGTGCTGACAGGTCATACCCGCATTGGTGTGGATAATCGAATTTTTCATTTCGTGTCATTAGGGGAAGCGAATCAGGATAAAAAATATCAGGGTGAGCCGACGCAGCTTGAAATAGGTGATCGCAATACGATTCGCGAATATTGCAGCTTTAATCGCGGCACCGTGCAGGATCACGGTGTGACTCGCATCGGTAACGATAATTGGCTAATGGCTTATGTCCATATCGCGCATGATTGTGTCGTCGGCAGCAATACCACGATTGCCAATTGCACGCAGCTGGCAGGGCATGTTCAAATTGGCGATTGGGCCACGCTCGGCGGCTTTACCGGTGTGCATCAGTTCGTCAAGATCGGTGCACATGCGATGTGTGGTGTGTCGAGCGTGGTGCTGATGGATATTCCACCGTACGTGACCGTGGGCGGCCAGCCGCTGGTGGTGGCCGGGGTCAATGCAGAAGGATTGAAGCGCCGCGGTTTTACCCCTGAGCAAATTGCCCATATCAAGCAGGCATACAAAACCCTGTATCGTGCCGGGCTCAGCTTTGCCGAGGCTAAAGATGAATTGGCGAAAGCAGCGTCAGGCGCATCGGAAATAAAATTACTGTCTGATTTTCTCGCCGCCAGCACGCGCGGTATTGTGCGCTAATAGAACATGAAAATTGGTATCGTAGCCGGTGAAACCTCTGGCGATTTATTGGGCGCGCTATTGATTACGGCATTAAAACAGGACTATCCGCAACTGGAGTTTGTCGGTATCGCGGGCCCCAAAATGCAATCAGCGGGCGCTACTTCCTGGTATCCCATGGAAAAGCTGGCGGTGCGCGGCTATATCGAGGTATTGAAAAGTTATCGCGAGATTTTATCGATTCGCAATAGCCTCAAGAATCGTTTTCTCAAAGACCCGCCCGCTGCATTTATCGGCATTGATGCGCCCGATTTTAATCTCGGCCTGGAGCGGGCACTCAAGGCCGCCGGCATCCCGGCCATTCATTATGTGAGTCCCTCCATTTGGGCCTGGCGTGGCGAGCGTATTCATAAAATCAAAGGCGCTGTTGATCATATGCTCACCGTGTTTCCGTTTGAGCCAGCCATTTATGCCAAAGCAGGTATCGCGGCCACTTTTGTCGGCCACCCCACCGCTGATAATGTGCCGCAGACTTCGCAGCGGGTTCATGCGCGCGCGCAGTTGCGCATCAAGCCGGATGAAATAATCGTCTCGTTATTGCCTGGGAGCCGCCAAACCGAGCTGGATTATCATGCGGAATTATTTATTGAAACCGCTAAACAACTATTGAAGAAATTTCCACAGGCACGTTTTCTGGTGCCGCTCGCGACGCGTGAAACCCGTGCGCAGTTTGAGGCCGCGCAGTGGAAATTGAATGCGCAGGATTTGCCACTGCAGATTTTATTTGGCCACGCTAATTTCGCCTTGGCGGCGGCGGATGTGGCACTGGTCGCCAGCGGCACCGCGACGCTCGAAGCCGCGTTACTGCGCTGCCCGCATGTGGTTGCGTATCGCATGTCGCCGACCACCTATCGGCTGATGAAGAAAAAGGCGTATTTGCCGTACGTGGGTTTGCCCAATATTCTCGCGGGTGAATGGTTAGTTCCGGAGTTATTGCAGGATGACGCCACCCCTGAAAACCTGGCGCGTGCGTTGGGGAATTGGTTATCGCATCCAGACGCTGCCGAACGCTTGCGTGAGCGCTTTGCGGAAATCCACGCGTCGCTCGCCGTCAATAACGCCGACCGGGTACGCGAATCATTGCGGCCTTTTTTGGCGCGCCTGATTGAGCGTGACAGCCTGGCAGCTAATATGACAACTACCCCAAGTACGGCGAGTACGACTGCCGCCAAACAAGCAGCCACAGCTTGACGATTGCTACGCACAACGTGCAACGTCGCTGGCTGATTTGCGGCGTGGATGAAGCCGGGCGTGGGCCACTGGCCGGTGCGGTATTCGCGGCGGCGGTGATCCTCGATGCGACTCGACCCATCGCCGGGTTAGCAGATTCTAAAATGCTCTCGGCAAAGCGTCGTGATCAATTGGCTATCGATATTCGTGAGCGCGCACTAGCCTATAGCGTGGCGTCGGCGGATGTCAGAGAAATTGATACGATTAATATTTTGCAGGCCACGCTGCTCGCCATGAAGCGCGCGGTCGAAGGGTTGCCTGATGCGCCCGAACACCAGCCGGACGAGGTGCTGGTGGATGGTTTGCAGGTACCGAAAATTCAGCATAAAAGTCGCGCTATTGTCGATGGTGATCGTCTGGTTCAGGAAATTTCTGCTGCATCCATCCTCGCCAAAACTGCGCGTGATGCTGAGATGGTAATGCTGCATCAATGTTATCCGCAATACGGATTTGCCAAACATAAAGGTTATGGCACCGCTGAGCATATTCGTGCGCTTATCGAGCATGGCCCCTGCCCGTTGCACCGTCAAAGCTTTGCGCCACTGCGCACCATGCTGGCACAGGCGCAATTAAATTTGACGGCATCAACCCTGAATAGTGCGACATGAAAACCATCCACTCACGTGATAATGCGTTTGCCAAACAACTCATCGCGCTCGCGCATTCATCACGCGAACGCAAGAAGGCACGCCTGACCGTGCTCGACGGGATCCATCTGGTGTGCGCTTATGTTGACTCACTGGGGCCGGTGCATACGCTCGCGGTGGCCGAATCAGCGTTGGCTGAGCCGGAGGTGGTACAGCTCATGGCGCGGCATGATGAGCGGCATATTAATGTGCTGTCCGATGCTTTGATGGCGCTGGCGTCCAGCCTCGAATCACCCGCGCCCGTACTCGCGATTGTTCCCACGCCCAGCGCTACGCCGACACCGCTTAACGCTGACGCCGTGCTGGTGCTGGAGGACGTTCAAGACCCGGGCAATGTGGGCTCGATGTTGCGCAGTGCGGCGGCAGCGGGCGTACGCGAGGTGGTACTGTCAAAAACCTGTGCATTTTGCTGGTCGCCCAAAGTATTGCGCGCCGCGCAGGGTGCCCACTTTGTGCTGAATATCGTGGAGGGCGTGGCACTTGTGGAGTGGCTAGCACGCTATCAAGGGCAATCATTGGCCCTGGTGCCGGTGCCAGTGTCGGTGCCAGTGTTGCAGGCCGCCAACACAATCTACGATTATCAGCTCACCCAGCCGACGGCTTTCCTGATTGGTAATGAAGGCAGTGGTTTATCGGCGGCGCTGATTAACGCCGCCTCACATCCGGTCACTATTCCCATGCCAGGCCAGATGGAATCACTGAACGCGGCAGCTTGTGCTGCGATTGTATTATTTGAGATGGTGCGGCAGCGGCGGTAGACGAAAATTGCACAGAAACTGCACAAAAATCGCACAACCATTGCGCAGAAAAAATGCCGTTCAAGATTTATAATGCTCGCTGTAAATCAATGCATTAAACACCGCCGTGCCAGAAAATATCAAGCTCAGATTAGCCACCTTGCGGTGGCTGCCTACGTGTCCTTTTAATCAGTCGGAGCAGTTCGTTTGGAACCTATAACCTCATCACCGTCGGCGGCCATTGCAGCACCACCGCCGTCTACCATCGCAGCACTGCCGCTGCAGCGCAGCTATCGCTACTACGAGCTGGTGATGGCTGCTTTTGTGGCGGTGTATTTATGTTCCAATTTAATCGGCCCTGCCAAAGCTGCGCAAATCGAATTGCCTTGGTTGGGTGCATTCACCTTTGGCGCCGGGGTGCTGTTCTTCCCCTTGTCTTATGTATTCGGCGATATTTTGACCGAGGTTTATGGCTACGCACGCGCGCGCAAAGTCATCTGGGCCGGGTTTGGTGCGATGGCGTTTGCCGCCGTGATGGCGAGCGTCGTGGTGGCGCTGCCGCCCGCACCGGGTTGGCCCAATCAAGCGGCGTATGAAACCGTGTTTGGTCAAACCCCGCGAATTGTGATGGCCTCAATGCTCGCTTATTTTTGCGGCGAGTTCGTGAATTCCTATGTGCTGGCCAAGATGAAAATCGCGGCGGATGGCAAGCGCATGAGTGTACGTTTTGTGGTCTCCACGGTGTTTGGTGAAGGCGTTGATTCGCTGCTGTTTTATCCGATCGCATTTTACGGGCTGTGGAGTAACGAGCTGATACTCAAAGTGATGGCCGCGCAATGGGCGCTGAAAGTATTGGTCGAGGTGGTAATGCTGCCAGTCACGATTGCCCTAGTTAAAGCGCTCAAACGTGTTGAGGCGGAAGATTACTACGATCGCGACACCCGGTTCACGCCGTTTTCACTCAAGACCTGATAACCGTGCTGAATAGTATTAACAGCGGGAGTGTTTTTAAATGATGGATTTGATTGATGTGACGGGCAGTATTGGTGCTGCCTGCACCACTCTCGCGTTTGTGCCGCAGGTAGCCAAAATCTGGCGGGCGCGTTCCGCCAAGGATGTTTCATTGCCGATGTATGTGATCTTTACTATTGGGGTTATTTTTTGGTTGGGGTACGGCCTGATGCTGAACTCAACCCCGATCATTGCGGCGAATGTGGTGACGCTGGTGCTGGCGTTTGCCGTTATCACGATGAAACTGAAATTCGACTAAATTCTTTTATCCGGCAGCATGGCTTCAGCTAGGTGATCTCGGCTAAAGCAGGCAATGCGGCATTACAGTTCCAGCAAATATCGAATTCACCCGGACTGGTTTCATTGCAGACGGCACAAAGTTTCTGCGTGGTGACCGTCTCCTGCCGCTGATAATGCGCGATCACCGCGAGTGCGTGCTGGGCCTGATGAAGCTGCGTAATCCACACCTGCGGATAGGCCGCTGACATCGGCAGATCGCCCAATGCACCGGCCGCGTTAGCGTTGAAAATATGTGCCGGTATGCCCGCCTGCCCCAGGAGGTCGCGCACGATATGGGCATCGAATAAATTGGCGGCGGTGTAAATGCGTTTCACCTATTCATCATCGCACACCCGCATAAAAGCCGAAACAGACGAAGGAAAAAAAAAGGAAAAAGGAAAAATGAAAAATGAAAAAAGCCACGATGACTCGTGGCATTTTTCGGTTTGACTCAGCGGCGAATTAACGGCGCTGCATGGACAACATCTGATTAAAACGCGAACCCGATATTGGCGGTAACACCGTCCTGTTTGACATTGTCGCTGCTGAATACGCTGGTGTACATCACCGCCAGGCTGATTTGGTCAGTGATATAGCCGCGAATGCCAATCGTGCTGGTGCCCCATTTTTTATTCGGCTGGTAGCCTGGGATGCTGTAGGTGATGCCTTGCGTAACGGTCACCGGTGATGCGGTTACTTCACGGGCATCGCGTTTATTTTCCTGATCATACGAAACCCGCGCAAACGGCGTCCACTTGCCGAGCGCAAAACTGGCGCGCGCGCCGATGCTGGTCACATTGGATGAGCGATCCTGTGCGCTGATTTTCAGGCGGCTCGATTGCTCAAGCGGGTTAGCATTGTTCTCAGTAAATTCATTAACGCTGACGCTTTGTCTGGTCAGGCCAATGAACGGGCCGACGCTAAAATTACCCAGCGCAAAGTCATAGCCAACGGTCAGATTGGCCGAGGCATTGTCACCTTTGGCGCTGGCGGTATTGGTGCGCATCACCTGCCCTAGCTTAATGTAGCGCTGAATATCGTTGAATTTGATATTGGCGATGGATGCCGAGAAGTTGCCGTAAAAGCCGCCGTCTTTGTAGGCGCCAAATACTGAGCCAGCGCTTTCATCCGTTTTAAATTTACCGAGTGAACCCATGGTGGCGTCCGCCGTGGTTTTGCCTATCGCCACACCAAACGTCATGGCGTCTGAGGCACGGAAAGTCACGCCCACCGTTCCCGAACGATTTTTAGAATCGGTCTGCGGACTTAATGGATTGGTTTCAATATTGAATTTACCACCATCACCGGCGGCAAACGCGGTCAGCTTTCCGACGGCAGCACGCTGGCCGGATTGCAGACCTTCATCCAGGGTACGGATATGCGCCGCGCGTGTTGAGAGCGGTACCTCGGCCATGGTCGAATAAGCATTTGGCCCGTCAATCAACGCCTTAACAAAGTCAGCCGTAATCGCGTGCGCAGCTGAGGAGGGGTGAACGGCATCGGCAAATAGATAAGTGGTCGAGCTGCCCGGCACCGAATTGGCCGCGGAGCAGGTCAGCGATGAGCTACCGAGGGGCAAGCAAGCGGGCAAGGTAGTGTTAGTGAAACCAAACGCGGCCGCGTTGGCTTTAACCTCGGAAATCAACGTAAACGTATCCACCGGAATAACATGCAAACCGCTGGCTGCAATCGCGTTAAACAAATTGATGTTGTAACCGGCCGATAGCTGGGTGCCAGCCGCAGTCTGCGCAGGAGGAGCACCTAATTGCGGGCCGAAACCAGGGGTGGAGCCGATATCGGGCAGCCCAAATACCAGAATATATTTAGCACCGGCCGCTTGCAGACGGGCAATTTGTTGTACTTCTGCCAGCGCTGTTTGGGCCAGGAAGGTGCTCGGGTTAACGGTGCCGGTGCTGATCGCAGGCAGGGTCTGGAAAATATCATTGGCGCCAGCCCATACCGAATACAAGGCGCGCGGATCGGCTGCGCCGTTAATCGCTAAATATTCTGTAATTTGGGTGGCGACCGAGCGGTTAGCGTTGCCACCGGGTGGGGTGCTGGGGCTGCTGACAGCAACGCGGGCGCCACCTTGCGCATAATTTTGTCCGCCCGCATTAGCCGAATTCGGATTGCCGCCGTAGTTGGTGGCAATCAATTCCGCCCAAACCGGGCCGGGGTTAGTGGTGAAGCGACCGAGGATCGGTACGGCGGCAGCCGGTACCCCCAGGCCCGCTAACAAAGGGCGGAAATAACCAGCATCCGACAAGCTGTCGCCGAACACAAATACGCCGGTAAATTTAACCGCGTTGGCCGACGTGGCACCCAAAGCCAAAGCCGAACCAACCAGTGCAGGAATAAGACGTTTTTTCAGTGACATGAAATTCTCCTCGTGAGATGAAATAATAATTTGTTTTTGAACGCTTTTGATTCAGGTCTAACTGCCTTGTTGACTCAATAATCATGGCACAAAAGCTGTGCTTACTCAATGAAACGAGCTGAGTTGTCACGGGGCATGGGCATAAAAACAACGAATAAAAGCGGGTATCCAGCGAGCCTTATGAAAAAATCAAACTCTTTATCTGGAGCGGCGTTTGAGCCTTAAATGGCTGTAAATGCCCGTCAATAATAGGGTTTGTATTTCCCCGCACCGCCCGAAGCCTAGTAAACCCGCCTGACCAAATGCGCCTCATGCAGCAGCGTCGTAGCTAATTCTTCGATGCTTTTGGTAGTGGAATTCAGGTGTGCAATACCGGCCTGCTGCATCAGGGTTTCAGCCGCCGTGACTTCCCATTTGCAGTTTTCAATCGACGCATATTTGCTATCGGGTTTACGCTCCTGGCGAATCTGCTGCAGCCGATCCGGCATGATGGTCAGCCCGTACACCTTGTGGCGTAGCGGCAATAGCGCAGGCGGTAGTTTCATGCGTTCCAAATCTTCCGGGATCAGGGGGTAATTGGCCGCCTTGACCCCAAATTGCAGCGCCAGATAAAGGCAGGTCGGAGTTTTACCGGAGCGCGATACACCCACCAAAATAATATCGGCCTGCTCCAGATTGCGGTTCGTCATGCCATCGTCGTGAGCCATGGTGTAATTCACCGCTTCAATTCGATGGTTGTAGTCTTTAAAATTACCAGCTGAATGGCTGCGGCCAATGGCGTGAGCCGATTTAGTGCCCAGCTCCTCTTCCAGCGGCACGATAAAACGATCCACCACATCGAGCACCATGCAATTGGCTTTATTGATCTCCTCGCGCAAATTGGGTTTCATCAGCGACGTAAACACCAGCGAGCGCTTGCCCGAGGCCGCATTCGCCCGCTCAATCTGGTTCATCACCTCGCGGACTTTCTCGAGATTGTCGACAAACGGCAGGGTGACGCGCTGGAATTCGATATCGTCAAATTGCGTGAGCAGTGAATTGCCCAGCATTTCAACCGTAATCCCGGTTCGATCCGAGACAAAAAAAGCGGTTCTGCGGTGGGGCATGGGGTTTCCTTGTTATTGCGCTGCAACAAATCGAGCAGCGACGCTATAATTATGGCTCAACTTCTATCTCGCCCGCTTCGGTTAATGCTTAAACATTAATTTCAACCCTCACCGGATCTGCCATGTCTTCTTCATCTCCTGTTTCGTCTGCCATGCCGCTTCCCCTGGTTCTGCCCCTCGCCAAATTGCGCATGAATGATGTGGCAACAGTCGGCGGCAAAAATTCTTCGCTGGGTGAGCTGATCAGCCAATTAGCCGCCGCCGGGGTTCGCGTACCGGGCGGGTTTGCGACCACCGCAGATGCTTTCCGCGATTTTTTGAAGCACAACCAGTTAACCGAAAAAATCAACGCTGCCTTGACCCATTTAGATGTGGACGATATTCCGGCACTGACCAAAACCGGCGCGATGGTGCGCGATTGGGTGATCAACGCGCCGCTACAGCCCGCACTGGAAGCTGAAATTCGCCGCGCTTACGCAGAGCTTATCAACGCCGACGACAACGCCGACGCTGGTGCAAGCTGGGCGGTGCGTTCATCGGCCACCGCTGAAGATTTGCCTGATGCATCATTTGCCGGACAGCAGGAAACCTTCCTCAATATCAGCGGTATTGAAAACATTCTGGAAGCGATTAAACACGTCTTTGCTTCGCTCTATAACGATCGCGCAATTGCCTATCGCGTCCATAAAGATTTTGCGCATTCCGAGGTGGCGTTGAGTGCCGGGGTGCAGCGCATGGTGCGCTCTGATGCCGGTGCGGCGGGGGTGTTGTTTTCGCTCGATACCGAGTCGGGCTTTCGTGATGTCGTGTTTATTACCGCCAGCTACGGTTTGGGTGAAATGGTGGTGCAGGGCGCGGTTAATCCGGATGAATTTTATGTGGCCAAGCGTTGCTTGAGCGAGGGCAAGCCCGCCGTGCTGCGCCGCAGCCTCGGTACCAAAGCTGAAAAAATGATTTTTGGCGATGCCCAATCAGCCGGTAAATCCGTCATAGTGAAACCGGTTGATCAGGTCGAGCGTGATCAGTTTTCATTAAACGATGCCGAGGTTGAAGAGCTCGCCCAGTACGCGGTCGCGATTGAAAAACACTATGGTCGCCCGATGGATATTGAATGGGGCAAGGACGGCCACGATGGCAAGCTCTACATTCTGCAAGCGCGTCCTGAAACCGTTAAGTCGCAACAGACCCGCACTGATGTTTTGACGCGTTACCGCATGAAAGCCGCAGGGGTAGCGATTGCTGAAGGCCGCGCCATCGGCGGCAAAGTGGGCATCGGCCCGGCGCGCATGATTAAAGATGTTTCCGAAATTCATTTATTCCGTGAAGGCGATGTGATCGTCACCGACATGACCGACCCAAACTGGGAGCCGGTGATGAAAAAGGCGGCGGCGATTATCACCAATCGCGGCGGACGCACCTGCCACGCCGCGATCATCGCCCGTGAATTGGGCGTACCCGCGATTGTGGGCTGCGAGGATGCAACCGATTTGATCAAGGACGGTGAAGACATCACCGCCAGTTGCTGCGAGGGCGATACTGGCCATATTTATCGTGGCCGCGTGCCGTTTGAAGTGATCGAGGTGTCGCTCGATAAAATGCCTGAGATTCCGGTGAAGATCGCGATGAACGTGGGCAACCCCGAGCTCGCTTTCGATTTCGCGCAATTGCCCAACGACGGTGTCGGGCTGGCACGCCTGGAGTTTATTATTTCCAACACCATTGGCATTCACCCGAAAGCCTGTCTGGATTACGCCAAGCTGGGGCATGATTTGCAGGCCGAGATCAAAAAGCAGTCGCGTGGTTACGCCGATCCGGTCGATTTTTATATCAAGAAAATGATCGAGGGCGTGGCAACGATTGCGGCGGCTTTTTATCCGAAAAAAGTGATCGTGCGCCTGTCTGATTTCAAATCAAACGAATATCGCAACCTGATTGGTGGCCCGCGTTACGAGCCGACAGAAGAAAATCCGATGCTCGGTTTCCGCGGCGCTTCACGCTATATTGCGCAGAGTTTCCGCGACTGTTTCAAGCTCGAATGTGAGGCCATGAAATACGTCCGCGATACCATGGGGCTCACCAACGTCGAGCTGATGGTGCCATTTGTGCGCACCCTGAAGGAAGCCGATCAGGTGCTCGCGATCATGCAAGAGTTTGGCTTGGCGCGTGGTAAAAATAATCTGAAAATCGTCATGATGTGCGAGATTCCTTCCAACGCTATTTTGGCCGAGCAGTTCCTGGAACGCTTCGACGGATTTTCCATCGGCTCCAACGATATGACGCAACTGACGCTGGCGCTGGATCGCGATTCCGGCCTGGTGATGGACGCTTTTGATGAACGTGATCCAGCCGTAAAGCAAATGCTGCATATGGCGATTCAAGCCTGCCGCAAAGCCAACAAATATGTGGGCATTTGCGGGCAGGGCCCGTCGGATTATCCGGATTTGGCTGAGTGGCTGATGAAGGAAGGCATTGAAAGCATGAGTCTGAATCCTGACACAGTGGTGGAGACCTGGCTGCATCTGGCTAAAGTGAAATAGCGATGTCGTTGCAATGGCAATTTGCCCGACTGGATAATCTGTCGATTCACGATTGGTACACCGTATCGGCGGCCCGCATCGAGGTTTTTATCATCGAGCAACATTGCCCGTTCCAGGATAATGACGGCGCAGATTTGTTTTCGTGGCACTTGCTGGGCTGGTCAGATGTGAATGCGAAAAATAGTAAACGCGAACTCGCCGCCTACTGTCGCCTGGTTGACCCCGGTGTCAAATATCCTGAGCCATCCATTGGCCGCGTAGTCACGCCGGGTGGGTTTCGCGGTCGCGGCTATGGCAAGCTATTGATGATTGAAGCCTTGGCGCGGCACGATAGCTTATACCCCGGTCAAGCCAATAAAATCGGTGCCCAACACCGACTGGAGAAATTTTATAACGAACTAGGGTTCGTGACTTCATCCGAGATTTATATCGAAGACGGGATCGCACATGTGGAGATGGTGCGGGATTATCGAGCGACTGATGAAGTCAGCGCCGCACATCATTTGCAGATCACAAAGTAATGTTGCCCAAGTTGCTGAAGACTATTCTCGTCACCGGCTTCGCCCCTTTCGGCGGCGAGAGCATCAATCCGTCCTGGCAAATCGTCAAGGCGTTGCCCGACTTAATGGCGGGTTGCCGTGTTGAAAAGTTGCTCGTGCCGACTGAATTTGGCCAGTCGATTAACGTCGTCACTAGCGCTATCGATAAATTAACACCAGCACTTATACTCTGTCTGGGTCAGGCCGGCGGTCGGGCCGCAATGAGTGTGGAGCGGATTGCGATCAATGTGAATGATGCGTGCATAGCCGATAACGCGAGTGCGCAGCCAATTGATGCGATGATTGTCGAGCACGCACCTGCCGCCTATTTTTGTACCTTGCCCATTAAAGCCATGGTGGCGGCAATCGCCAAGGCAGGTGTTCCCGCGGAGGTTTCCAACACGGCCGGCACCTTTGTCTGTAACCACCTGATTTACGGCGTACTGCATCATCTCGCGACCCATCAATTACCAGCGCATGCAGGCTTCATGCATGTACCGTTTCTGGAATCGCAAATAATGGGCCGCGCGGGTACGGCTTCACTATCGTTGGCGGCGATGATAGAAGGCACGAAAGCAGCGATAATGGCGGCTATTGAAAACCGTACCGACATTAAAACGGTTGGCGGCAAGCTGCACTAATTTTGGAGAAAAAAATATCATGAGCAAAGTTTATGCTGACGCAACCTCGGCCCTCGCCGGGTTGTTAAAAGATAACATTACCATTGCCGCTGGCGGCTTTGGTCTCTGCGGCATTCCGGAAAATCTGATTCAGGCGCTGGTCGATTCCGGCGTCAGAGGGTTGACCATTGCGGGCAATAACGCTGGAGTAGACGACTTCGGCATGGGCCTGCTGCTCAAGACTCGTCAGGTGCAAAAAGTGATCGCTTCTTACGTGGGCGAGAACAAGGAATTTGAGCGCCAGGTACTCGCCAACGAATTGGAATTGCAGCTCGTCCCGCAGGGTACGCTGGCCGAAAAATTTCGTGCAGGTGGTGCCGGCATTCCCGGCTTCTACACCCGCACTGCCTACGGCACCAAACTCGCCGAGGGCAAGCACACCCACACCTTTGACGGTAAAGAATTTATTCTCGAAGAAGCCATTCACGCCGATGTGTCGATTGTTAAAGCCTGGAAAGGCGACAAAGCAGGCAATCTGGTCTATCGCAAAACCACCCGCAACTTCAATCCGATGATTGCCACCTGCGGCAAAGTTACTGTGGCAGAAGTTGAGGAGTTAGTTGAAATTGGTGAGCTGGAGCCTGACCAGATTCACACCCCTGGTATTTTTGTGGATCGCATTATTCAAGGCGCGAAGTATGAAAAGCGCATTGAATTTCGCACCATTAGCGGCGGGGCAGCCTCGAAAAAGGATTCGCCGATTCGCGATCTGATGGCGCAACGCGCCGCCAAAGAACTGCGCGATGGCTACTATGTGAATCTGGGCATTGGTATCCCGACGCTGGTGGCCAATCATATTCCCGAAGGCATGAATGTAACCCTGCAATCCGAGAACGGCTTGCTCGGTATTGGCCCATTCCCGGCGGCAGAAACCATTGATGCTGATTTGATCAATGCCGGCAAACAGACCATCACCACCATTCCCGGCTCCAGTTTTTTTTCAAGCGCGGATTCATTTGGCATGATTCGTGGCGGTCATGTTGACCTGTCGATTCTCGGCGGGCTCGAAGTGGCCGAGAACGGCGATCTCGCCAACTGGATGGTGCCCGGCAAGATGGTAAAGGGGCCGGGCGGCGCCATGGATTTGGTGTCCGGTGTGCGCAGGGTCGTGGTGCTGATGGAGCACACTGCCAAAGACAGTGCGTCAAAGATTTTGCCAGCTTGCTCGCTGCCGCTGACGGGCAAAGGCGTGGTCGATCTGATCATCACTGACCTGTGTGTGTTTGCGGTTGAAGCGGTTGAAGGGGTCAAAGGCTTGGTGTTGACCGAGCTGCACCCCGGCGTAACGCTGGAAGAAGTGAAGGCGAAAACGGCGGCGTCGTTTAGAGTCGCGTTGTAAAAATGATGTAAGCGCGCAAATTAACGAAAATGAATGGCCTTGCCCAACAAGGCGCAGGGTTTAATCGATGCACCTGAATTCTTAACCCACTTAATATATTTATATGAACGACACCACGCAAGCAATACCGCTGCCCGATCATCTCTCTGCCGACCCGCGCAGCCCTCATTATGTCGCCGCCGTATTCGAGCTTAACGTCGGCATTCGCCTGAATGGTAAGGAGCGTTTCGATATCGAGGAATACTGCATCAGCGAAGGTGGGGTCAAAGTGCCTGCGGGCAAGGCAGTGGATCGTAAAGGTAAGCCGTTGTTGATCAAGCTAAAGGGCACCGTTGAGG
>JAYWCO010000142.1:0-3862 GCA_043780475.1 Burkholderiales bacterium
TGAACGTGCATCCGGCAAAATCAGAAGTGCGCTTTCGGGATTCACGCGCGGTGCATCAATTTGCTTTTCATGCACTCAACAAAGCGCTATCACGCTCGGCTGCAGAAACATCGCCCGCCTGGGTCAACCCCGCTCATTGGGTAAGTCGGGGTGATGCGACCCTCTCATCTGACGCGTCGCCAGCCTTATCCATATCTCCCGCCCCTGCGTGGGACACCGCGCGTCAACCGGCGTTTGTCAGCTTTAATGCGGCATACAGCTTCGCCCACGTGTCCAACGCCACTAACGCCGCACACGAGCCCCATGCGTTTTATGAAGCTTTACGTGGCCCAATATCGATTGATCCTGTTGTAAATGCTGCCGCCAGATTAGGTCCAGCAGCAGTGCTTGATGGATTGCCCCCGCTTGGTTTCGCGTTGGCGCAACTGCATGGTATTTATATTCTGGCGCAAAACGCGCACGGCCTGGTATTGGTGGATATGCATGCAGCGCATGAGCGCATTGTGTATGAAAAACTCAAGAACGCGCTCGATTTAACCACGCTGGCCTCACAGCCCTTGATCGCGCCCATCGTCATGGCACTCGGCGCGCGCGAGATGTCGTTAGTCGAATCACATCAGCCGTTTTTTACACAATTGGGTTTTGAATTGGCGGCGTTATCACCAGGTGAAATGGTGATTCGCGCGATACCCGCGATGTTACCCAACCTGGACGCGACCGCGATGGTGCGGGATCTGCTGGATGATTTGGCCGAGCATGGTGCGTCACGCGCCCTGACCGAAAAGCGCGATGAAATTTTAAGCACCATGGCTTGCCACGGTGCAGTGCGGGCGAATCGGCTACTCGCCATTCCCGAAATGAATGCCCTGCTGCGCGATATGGAGGCGACCGAACGCTCCGGTCAATGCAATCACGGGAGACCAACCTGGTACCAATTTGCTCTGGACGATTTGGATAAATTGTTTATGCGAGGACGGTAATCGCAACCTTCCCGGCTACCATGCCGCCGCCTGTTATCTTCCTGCTTGGCCCCACAGCATCAGGCAAAACGGCGTTAGCGTTGCGCCTGGCAGACTGTTTTCCGGTTGAGCTGATCAGTGTGGATTCAGCACAGGTTTACCGCGATATGAATGTGGGTACAGCCAAGCCGGATACAGCGACGCTGGCTAAATATCCACACCAATTGATTGATCTAATTGACCCCACTGAACGCTACTCGGCGGCGCGTTTTTGTGCAGATGCGCTGCGCGCGATTCAGGCGATTCATGCTCGCGGCAAGATTCCTCTTCTGGTGGGCGGCACGATGCTCTATGTGAAGGCATTAGTTGAAGGTTTAAGCGCCATGCCGTCTGCTGACCCCGTGATCCGGCAGCGGCTCGAAGAACGCCTGCAACAAGCAGGCTTGGCCGCGCTGTATGCGGAGCTGGCCGCCGTTGATGGGACCACGGCAGCGCGCCTGAAACCGGCCGATCGGCAGCGGATTTTGCGTGCGCTGGAGGTTTTTTTGATCACCGGAAAACCTATATCCGCATGGCAGACGCGGCAAACGGATAAAGAAAATACCGCGTTTCCGTTTCAAACATTGATGATTGGTTTAGTGCCCGCTGATCGTGCGGTGTTGCATCGGCAGATTGCTGAACGCTTTGATGCCATGCTTAAAGGCGGCCTGCTTGCAGAAGTTCGCCAATTGCGCAAAATATATTTACTGACGCCCGAGATGCCGTCCATGCGCGCGGTGGGATACCGCCAGGCTTGGGATTTTCTGGACGGAAAAATAGACGAGAAAGCGTGTCGCGAAACCGGCATTATCGCCACCCGACAACTCGCTAAACGCCAGCTCACCTGGCTACGCAGTATGGCGCGGGTGGAAATCTTCGATAGCCTCAGCCCTGCTTTGGCTGAGGCCGTCGTTGATCGCATAAAGCAGTTTTTAAAATGAGAGCTGTGTTTGTAATTCTACAACTCCGCAATTCTGTAGCTCTGCAACCCAGTAACTTATTCGCCGTGATATTTGAACGACAAACTCATCTTGGCGCGATACACCAGCTCGCCACCTTTACCGATTTTGACATCCAGCTTGGATACCTCAGCCACTCTGAGATCACGCAAAGATTTGCTGGCGCTGGCAATAGCATTCTTGGCGGCGTCTGCCCACGAGGTGCTGCTAATGCCAACCAGCTCGATAACCTTATAGACTGAAGCGCTTTTGCCTTTAGTCGTTTCTTTTTTCTTGGCCATGCTGTACTCCAAATAGTGGTGAACGGACTGGAAACAGTACGCCTACTGCGGATGGCTTGCAACAATGATTAAATTCGATGCGCAATTTCGCCCCCCCTTTAAAATCTGCAGGGTCGCCAAACTTCATGCATTAGGTTGCGGGCCATCGTCGGATTTGCCAGTGACAACAGCCTCGATACGACCTGCCGACAGCCGCACCGATAATGCGTCGCCCGGCTTGGTATCGCTTGCGTTGCGAAGAATCGCGCCGCCGTGTTCGACGATACTGTAGCCGCGCTGCAGCACCTGATCGGGTGATAGCAGTTGCAGATTACGCT
This sequence comes from Burkholderiales bacterium, assembly GCA_043780475.1. Lineage (GTDB taxonomy): Bacteria > Pseudomonadota > Gammaproteobacteria > Burkholderiales > Usitatibacteraceae > UKL13-2. The sequence continues at coordinate 2,556 of JAYWCO010000142.1, forward strand.
GGATGTTGCCCAGCGCTGTTTTACGTTCAACCCATTGGCGATGGAGAGCAATTTTTAATTGCTCGCGACGCCGATTCAAAGGTGCTTGATAGCGCGTTATATCCGGTTTGGTAATGGCAAGCCGCTGGCGCATAAAGCGTAGCTGATTATCCGCGCGGCTTTGTTGGGTGGTCATGGCGTAGCGGATTTGGGCGGCCGCCCATGCCACCTGATCGCGCGCCCGCGCCAGGCGTTCGCCGGGCGATAACAAACCGCGTGCGGCGTGATCCAGACGCTGCTGCAGGGTCTCAATTTGACGGCGCAGGGTGCGCGTTAATTGCTGCCTGGTGCTCGCAACCAGACTCCGTAGCTGTGTGGAATCCGGCGAGACTACTTCGGCGGCAGCAGTCGGGGTGGGCGCGCGTTGATCCGCGATAAAATCACAAATCGTAAAGTCAGTTTCATGGCCTACGCCGGATACCACCGGAATCGAGGTGTCGTTTTGCAAACGCAAAATGGCGCGTGCGACGATTTCTTCGTTGAACGACCATAAATCTTCGATACTGCCGCCGCCTCGGCAAATAATAAGCACCTCGACTTCCGCACGCAGCCTGACCTGATCAATGGCGGCCGCAATCTCATTGGCGGCATTCACACCTTGAACCAGTGTGGGATAGAGAATCACCTGAATCATGGGTGCACGGCGATCGAGCGTGGTCAGTACATCGTGCAGCGCGGCGGCTTGTGGTGAGGTGACCACACCAATGGTGCGCGGGAAGCCGGGCAGCGGCTTTTTTCGATCTTCCGCAAACATGCCCGCGGCCGCCAAGCGCGCTTTTAAGCGTTCGTAAGCTTCAAAGAGTGACCCCAACCCCGCACGCCGCATGGTTTCCACGCCGAGCTGAAATTCACCACGAGGCTCGTACAGGGAGGGCAGGGCGCGCACCTCAACCTGCAGGCCGTTTTCAGGTGCGAACGACAAGCTGGACGCACGTTGGCGAAACATCACGCAGCGCACTTGGGCGGCATCATCTTTAAGTGAAAAATAGTAGTGACCGCTAGCCGCACGCATTACATTGGATAGCTCGCCCGATACCCAGAGCAATTCCAGATTGGCTTCCAGCAGATGGCGGGCGCGGCGATTTAGCTCAGAAACCGCAATGACCTTAATGTCGCGAGCGCGAGTTGCTGGAGTAGTCGCGGCTGGGGGGCCGGACGAGTTCGGCATTAATGACGGCGTTGAAAAAAGGGGCAAATCATCATCAGAATTCATCAGTCCATATTATCACTGCGCGTGGTTGCGACTGTACGCACCGGCATACGGTGGC
>JAYWCO010000143.1:0-7226 GCA_043780475.1 Burkholderiales bacterium
CCCGCGTATTTTATGGCCATATCGGGCGAGCCGGCAGGGCCGGATGAGGCGCGTGAGGAAATCATCAGCGAATTGCCTGCGGGTTGGAGCTTTACCAGGAAGTGGGTCGTGGGCTATGTGGACAGCCATGGCTCGCTCGTGGCGATGGCAAACATCATCACCGATCTTCTGGCACCTACTGTTTTTCACATTGGCACCTTCATTGTCGCCACTGGGCGCCATGGAACGGGCGATGCGCAAGTGCTGTATCGCGGGCTCGAAGCATGGTCAATCGTCAACGGTGCAAACTGGATACGCCTCGGTGTTGTGAAGGGCAACACTCGCGCTGAACGCTTCTGGAAATCGGCAGGCTACGTGCCAGTACGCGAGCGCCACGGCATTCAAATGGGCAACCTCACCACCACGGTGTGCGCCATGATGAAGCCGCTAGCAGGTGGCCATCTGGCGGCATATCTTGCACTCGTTCCGCGCGATCAGCCCGAAAGATAGAGTTTGGTTTAATGCTTTGGGTATAATCGTGCGAACAAAATGAGCCACTCACGGCGAGGCGCTATAGGCTGGTGTTTGCAAATCATGGGAGAACAAACCATGTTCATTTTTTTAGTGGCAGACCCACGCATTCAAGGCGGGACGGCGCGTTCAGATATTGGTGTTCTCGCTCATCCATCGGTTGTATTCTTTGAATCAGTATCTGGTTGCGTCCATTCCATTCCTAGCCATCAGTATCTATGTGTGGGCATATATGGATAACGTTATTCTTTCTTACTATGGCGGTTTAATATCATTGGGTCTTAGAAGCTGGGCCTTACCAGTTGCAGCTTTCAGTATCGTCGTACTTTGCATGTTTTGAGCTGGCAGTTGGCTGGGGCGAGTAGGACAATTATTTATGGCAGTATTAATCGAAAATATACGGACCATAGTGATCGCCGGTTGGATTGCCTAATGCCTATTTTTCTCCACATTGGCTTAGCACTTTCCCTCCTCGGCGTCCCGCTACTGTTGCTTGCGTTCAAGATCTTTTGCGTTGATTCGCTTTCGCTCCTATCCCGTGTTGCGCTTTGGTTGCTTGCGATTGCAGTGTTGGTGCTCGCGGCCTACAGCTCTGGATCATGGCGCCAGCAAATAGGTGTCCAAACACCCACCGCGTTTCATCTTGGCGTCGCGTTCTTGGCAGCGCTGGCCATGCTTTCTATATGGCCCGTGGCGCAGCGCTTACAAAAAGCATTGGGCGGCGTGTCGGTCGAGCAGACCGCGCGATTTCGCATGGTCGCGGGGTTCTCTGTCGGGTACAGGGTCTTCATCGCTATTACTGCTGCTGTCGTGGAGGAAATCCTTTATCGCGGTTACGCCGTTGGCATAGGCCAATATATATTTGGCAGCGTGTCGGTCGCAGTCGTCGTGTCGCTGGGCGTGTTCGTCATCGCCCATTTCAGATGGGGGATGAGCCACTTATTTTCGGTGTTCTGGACGGGGCTGATTCTTTCTCTACTGTTCGTCTACACCAACGATCTCTTGGCTTGCATATTGGCTCATGGCGTCATTGATGCGGTTGGTCTATTGTTGGCACCTGCCGTAATGGCGCGCAAACTGACGCGAGAACCATCGTCATGACCACATCCGCAGAAATGGAAATCCCGTTGCTTGAACAAGCGTGGATGACCGCCTGGGTTGAGCGCGATCTTGCAACCTGCGAACGCATCCTGGCCGATGATTTTATGCTCACCAGCGCGCGCGGTGTGTTGATGTCCAAGCGTGAATGGCTGGCGGCTGCGATGAGCACTTTTAGCTGCACGGCTTTTATATGGGAGGAACTGTTGGTGAGGCCGTTCGGCCTTGCGGACGATATGGCTATTGTCCATGGTCGGTCGACGCAACAAGCTTCAGTGGCCGGGCGCGATTGGAGTGGCGTGTTCCTGGTCACGGATGTATGGGCCAGACGCAATGGTCAATGGCAAGTCGTCTCACGGCATGGCACGGGACCGCTTTCGGTCTGAGGTCGAATGCCATTTTTATGCTTCCGATCGGTAGCGCCAGTTGAAAGCGCAAGGGATAGAGCCCATAACCGAAGCCGACGAGACCGTCGCGGAGGCAGCCAGTTTTATGGGGATTGATTCCAACAGAAATCCGATTCACTGGATCAGTATGTTTAAATATTTGCAGTATTAAGATAGGCTTTTTAACCGCAGCAGATTGGAAAAAATTCACTTTAATAGCTGATGCTCAACGCAATATGCGTCATGCGTATTTTGGTGGCGGCCCGGGGGTTTTGGCATTCGCCTTGGTGTGGTTCAGTGCGAGGCTGGTGGCGCTAAATTACGCTGCTGATGCCAGCATCCTGACGCTGTTCATCGGTGGTATGTTTATTCATCCGGCAGGGCTGCTGATTGCGAAGGCGCTGCGCCGCCCGGGTGCGCATTCATCGGTAAACCCGCTGGGTATATTGGCGCTGGAAGGCACCGTCCTCATGCTGCTTTGTCTGCCGTTGGTATATGGTGTTTCGCGTGCTGACTTGGAGTGGTTTTCCCCCGCGATGCTGTTGGTGATTGGTGACCGCTACCGGACATTTGCGACGGTTTATGGCATGCGCGTGTATTGGGCATACGGGGCGGTGCTGGCGTGTGCAGGCCTTTTTCTGGTGATTTTGCATGCACCATTTGCAGTTGGCGCGTTCACAGGCGCGGCCATTGAATTTGTGTTTGCATGCTTGATCTTTTGGATTGAACGCAAGCAGCGGTATGATTAATTTAAAGCACAATCACAATCACAATCACAATCACAATCACAAGCGCAAGCACTAGCACTAGCACTAGCACTGGCCCGGTTTTTGAGTCATTTTGCCGCCACCATGTCCGTTCTGCCTGGTGTTTGATTACGCGAATTTATAGCGTGCTAACCCGCCAAATCATAGGCCTGCTCAAGCCACAGCTTCACGTGTAAATCAAAATCTGCGAGCGTGGTAATGCGCACGCGATGGCTGAGCATGCCGTTCCAGGTGCCGGCCAATTCCAGCTTGCCGGTGAGTTCGATATTTTTTAAACTCAGGCCGATATCGAGCCGCGTGGCGGTGGAGGGCTGGAGGATGGCGAATTGTTTTTTGCGGCGCACGCTGACGCAATCTTTTTTCGGCACGAATTCAATATCTTTGCCGAAGGTTTTGATCGCTTTGCAGATCACGTTATAGGCGGGCCGCAACGCGGCCTTTTCGCCTGCAAACAGCGCCTCGATGGGATCGACTTCGACCACTGCATCCGGCTTGCGCGCTTCATGCGCCACCAGATTGGCATAGCTGTGGCTCATGCGGCCCTCTGTTTTCAGATAGGCCACGATATCGCTATGGTTGCCGGTGCCCAGCGCACGGGCGATCGTGATCCATGCGCCAAGTGATTTGCCGGTACGCTCCTGAATATTGGCGCGCATCCGCACACTCTGGCTTTCGCTGGGGGTGGTATTCATATTCATCAATCAGCTCTGCACTTTTTAACTTTTATTAAACCTGCGGGTTCACGGTTTTGGCAAAGGTCGGGGCGCGGCGTTGCTTGCTCGCTTGTTCATAGGCGTAGGCGAGCTTGAACAAGGTCGGCTCACTCCATGCTGAGCCCACAAATGAAATGCCAACCGGCAGGCCATAAACAGCGCCAGCCGGTACCGTGATATGCGGATAGCCCGCCACCGCGGCGGCTGATGAGAAACCGCCGCCGCTATTGTCGCCTTTGATGAAATCCGTCAGCCACGCCGGGCCACCGGATGGTGCAACCAAGGCATCGAGATTGTGCTGCTTCATAATTTGATCAATACCTTCGGCGCGTGACAGCCGCAGGTTAGTGGCGAGCGCGTCGATATATTCTTGACTGTCGAGCCCGCCCTTTTTAACCGCCAGCAGAAATGTTTCCTGGTTGAAATAAGGCATCTCACGGGCGCGATTGGCGTCATTGAAATCAATAATATCCTGCAAGGTTTTGATTTTTGAATCGGGCACAAATTCGGCCAGATAGGCTGCCATATCGGCCTTTAATTCATACAGCAGCACCTCAAATTCGGTGCGTCCGTATTTGCCCGAATTGGGTAATTCAAGCGGATCAATCAATACGGCACCTTGCGCGGTCAAGACTTTGAGTGCTGCTTCAATCACGCTGGCAACCAGATCATTCGCGTTGGTGATATTGGGGCGCACCACGCCGATACGCGCACCCTTGAGACCATCGACCTTGAGAAACTGGGTGTAATCCGCTTTGCGCGCATTGGCTTCCTGCGTGGCCGCATCGCGTGCATCACTGCCTGCCATCGCGGTGAGCAAGATAGCGGCATCGGCCACCGTGCGCGTCATTGGCCCGGCAGTGTCTTGCGAATGGGCAATCGGAATAATGCCATGGCGACTGACCAACCCGAGCGTAGGTTTGAAGCCGACCAGTCCGTTCACGTTTGCGGGCGAAACAATCGAGCCATCGGTCTCCGTGCCCACCGCGACTGCGGCCAGGCTGGCGGCAATGGCGGCACCGGAACCGGAGCTGGAACCGCTGGTGTTACGGTCAAGTGCATAGGGGTTTTTAGTTAAACCACCACGGCCACTCCAGCCGGATGTTGAGCGCGATGAACGGATATTGGCCCACTCGCTCAGATTGGTTTTGCCAAGGATAACTGCACCGGCCTCACGCAATTGCGTGACGATGAAGGCATCGCGCGCAGGCTGGCTGCCGACCAATGCCAGCGAGCCTGCGGTGGTCTGCATTTTATCTAAAGTGGCGATATTGTCTTTGAGCAAAACCGGAATGCCATGTAGTGGGCCGCGCGCGCCTTTGGTCTTGCGTTCTTTGTCGAGGGCAGACGCAATGGCCAGTGCATCGGGGTTTAATTCAATGATGGCATTGATGCGCGGGCCTGATTTATCGATGGCTTTTATGCGCGCCAGATATTGTGCGGTCAGTGCTTTGGCGGTAAGCTTGCCGGCACTCATCGCCGCTTGCAGATCAGCTACCGTGGCCTCGATAACAGTTGCGCCAGCGTGGTTGGTGTTACTCAATTTTTTAGCCGCTGCCATGGCTTCCTTTCCACTGATGGCACTCATGGCACCTGCGCTGGCCATGCCGATCTGAATAAAATTTCTGCGATTCATGTTGGTTACTCCTGATTACAGTAGTTGAGTTATGGAATAAATAAATTTTAAAATAAGGCGATTAATGGTCACGCAATTCCCGGCGCAATATTTTTCCCACGTTTGATTTTGGCAGTGAATCACGGAACACAATCGCTCTCGGACATTTATAACCCGTCAGATTTTTACGACAGTAATCCATGATGGTGGCTTCGGTGAGTGCTAGGTCATGTTTCACTACAAACAACTTCACCGCTTCGCCGGACTTTTCGTCCGGCACCCCGATCACCGCGCATTCCATTACACCCGGGCAGGAGGCGACCACATCTTCAATTTCATTCGGGTACACATTGAAGCCTGACACCAGAATCATGTCTTTTTTACGATCCACAATTTTGACATGACCGTTCAGCAGCATGATGCCCACATCCCCCGATTTGAAGAAACCATCCTGGGTCATGACCTTGGCGGTTTCATCGGGCCGCTGCCAGTAGCCGCGCATTACCTGCGGGCCGCGAATGCAAATTTCGCCCGGCGTCCCCAGTGCCACTTCAACCTCGGCATCATCGCGAATGGATATTTCAGTGCCGGGCATCGGCATGCCTACATCCCCGCTGTAGGTGGTGTTCATCACCTCGTTACAGGTCGCCCCGCTGGAGGTTTCAGTGAGCCCATAGCCTTCTACGATTGGGGTATGCGTCAGGGCCAGCCACTTATCAGCCACCGCCCGCTGTACCGCCATCCCGCCACCGTTGGAAATACGCATCGCTGAAAAATCGAGGCCTGCAAAGCCGGGATGATTGACCAGAGAATTGAACATGGTATTGACCGCCGGCAACACGGTAAATTTATGCTGGCCCATGGTTTTGATCATGCCATCCAGATCGCGCGGATTGGGAATCAGAATATTGTGCCCGCCGGTTTTGACTGCCAGCCACATGCACGAGACCAGCGAAAAAATATGATACATCGGCAGCGCACAAATCAACACCATCTGGCTGGCGAGCGGGCCTTTATGGGCGTCATTCATCGCCGGATCCAGCCATGCTTCTGACACCAATACATTGCCAAAAATATTGGCATGCACCAGTACCGCACCTTTTGAAACCCCGGTGGTACCACCGGTGTATTGCAGGAACGCAATATCTTCTGGCCCCAGCGTGGGTTTGGTGAAGGGCAGGCTGTGGCCTGCGTGCAAGACATCGTTAAACGAGACCGAGCCGTGCATGCTGAATGTTGGCACCGCTTTTTTGATACGCCGCACCACAAAATTGGTGATCAACCCTTTGGGGAATCCCAGTAAATCGCCGACGGATGCCAGCACCACATGCTTGATGCTGGTTTTGGGCAACACCGCTTCAAGGGTCGTCGCAAAATTTTCCAGGATGATAATAATTTCTGAACCGCTGTCGTTTAACTGATGCTCCAGCTCACGCGGGGTGTAAAGTGGATTTATATTCACCACCACATAGCCGGCGCGCAGCACCGCCATGATCGCGACCGGGTACTGGAGCAGATTCGGCATCATTAACGCGACCCGCGCACCTTTTGCTAAACCAGTGGACTGGAGCCAGGCCGCCAGAGCTTGCGATAGTTTGTCGACCTCGCCGAAGGTCAGGGTTTTATCCATGCAAGTGTAAGCCGCCTGATCACGGTATTTTTCAAAACTTTCTTCAGCCATGGCGGGCAGGGAGCTGTAGCGCGACAAGTCAATATCGTGTGCCACACCCGCTGGATAATACTTTAGCCACCATTTGGGTTCCAATGCAGGCGCTAAATTGGCCATGAACTGCTCCTCAGAAATGTTTATTATTTTTAATACTGAAAAATTATTTACGGGCGAGATATTTGCCCAATTCCATTTTAGCCAATGACGCACGGTGTACCTCATCGGGCCCATCAGCCAGACGAAGTATGCGTGCCCAGGTGTAGGCATAGGCCAGCGGAAAATCTTCGGTCAAACCCGCGCCGCCGTGCGCCTGAATCGCCCAATCAATCACCTGCTGCGCGATACTGGGTGCGACAATTTTGATCATGGCAATTTCGGCTTTAGCGGCTTTATTGCCGGCTACGTCCATCATATAAGCGGCCTTTAGCGTCAGCAGCCGCGCTTGCTCGATCATGCAGCGTGATTCGG